>NZ_CEXQBZ010000127.1:0-29465 GCF_982712965.1 Neisseria flava
GTGCTTCAGCACCTTAGAGAATCGTTCTCTTTGAGCTAAGGCGAGGCAACGCCGTACCGGTTTAAAGTTAATCCACTATAAACAAACAGGTACGAATTTATGAACAGTATTTCCCCGCTCAACCGTAAAGCCTCGCTGTGGGCGGTCGGTTTGATGTTGTTCGCTTTGTTTTTCGGTGCGGGCAATCTGATTTTTCCCGCTTATCTCGGACAACAGGCGGGGGAAAGCTGGTTCTCTGCGATGACTGGTTTCCTGTTGACCGGCGCGGGTCTGCCGCTGTTGGGCGTGATTGCCATCGGCTATTCCGGTTCGCGCGATGTGCAGGCGCTGGCTTCAAGGGTTGCGCCTTGGTACAGCGTGGCGTTTGCCGTCGCGCTGTATTTGTCCATTGGGCCTTTGTTTGCCATGCCGCGTACGGCGACGGTGTCGTTTGAGATTGCCGTTGCGCCGTTTTTAGATGAAAGCCAGAAAACAGTCGGGCTGGCGGCGTTTAGCGTGGCGTTTTTCGGCGTGGCGTATTGGCTGTCGATGTCGCCGGGCAAACTGGTGGACCGTATCGGTAAAATTCTGACGCCCGTATTACTTTTGACGATTGCCGTTTTAGTCGGATACACCGCGCTGAATCCGATGGGTGTTCCTGCGGCGGCGCAAGGCGATTTTGCCCTTCGTCCGTTCATAAAAGGCATTTTGGAGGGCTACGGCACAATGGACGCACTCGCTTCGCTGGTGTTCTCCATTATCGTCATTGACGCCGTGCGCGCGATGGGCGTGGACAACCGCTCCGAGCTGCTGCGGACGACCGCCGTTTCAGGTATTGTCGCCGCATCTTGCTTGGCTTTGGTGTACCTCTTCATCGGCTATATGGGCGCGACCAGCGTGTCAGGCTTGGGACTTCAGGAAAACGGCGCGGAAGTGTTGTCGAAAACCGCGAATTTCTATTTCAGCGTACCCGGCAATATCCTCTTGGGCGTCATCGTCCTGCTCGCCTGCTTGAGTACCGCCGTCGGACTGATTACATCATGTTCCGAATATTTCAACCGCCTGTGTCCCGGCATTCCTTACAAAATGTTCGTCGTCATCAATACGGTCGTGTCTATGGCGTTGGCGAACAAAGGCCTGTCCTCCATCCTGACTTTCTCCATCCCGATGCTGATGCTGCTGTACCCGCTGACCATCGTCATCATCCTGCTGGTCTTCCTGCACAAACTGTTCGGCGGCAGCCGCATCGTCTATTTCTGCACCATGATGGCAACGCTGGCAGTCGGTTTGCTCGATGCCTATAAAGCCGCATTCGGTTTCAGCGAAGAAGTCGCCGCCGACATCAACGGCGTACTGCCGCTCTACGATGTCGGACTGGGCTGGCTGCTGCCCGCAACGGTCGGCTTTGTTTTAGGTTGCATCCTAAACGCCGCGCTTAAGAAAAAAGCATAAGACTTATCAATCAGAATAGAGGTCGTCTGAAATTTCAGACGACCTTTTTTCGTTTGTGGTAGGTTGAGTTTAAATTAAGTGAGATGAAATGGCACATGTATTACATCTAGCCTTAATCCATCATAAAGATACCCGTTTTGAGACTTAGAGTGACCCTAAAACAAACAATAATGAAGCTTAGAACCTGAATCTAAATTAAATTAGCCGACTTGTTTTATATAAACATAAATTTTCTATAGTTTGACTTATTTTACATATGTTACAATACAAAAACTAAAATATCAAAATACAGATAAATTTTACTTTTGGAGCGTTTTATGGGTTTCTGGAATACTATTGCAGATAAATTAAACGATATGGTAAACAACTGGACTATGTCTCAAGTGGAATCTGCGTTAGATGATATGGAAAAATTCATGGGGCAGTTAGAAACTAAAACTCAAATTCGTGAATATAACAAACAATATCTACGTGATGTTATGGCTTTGAAATCTGTTCATGTAGAGATCAAACCTGAAACAGATGAACAAAACAATGATATATCAGATGAAAAAGAAACTGAGAGTAAATCAATTGCTGCAACACTAATACAAAAGATGAAAAATGATGCAATAGAGCTTGTAGAAATAGTAACTTCACATAAAAGCATTGCTTTGAATACAGCCACAGCGACCCGTTTGTTGTTAAAAGCTGATGATGAAGATTTATTATACTTGCTGAGAAACAGCGGTTCATTTGGTTTAGGAGATCTAAGCTTTAAACAGAAATTCTCTAAGCACACTATTCTATCAGTTTTAAATGAAACGTATCCAAGCAAACAATCCAATGCGTCCTTGCTTAAGCAAGTCACATTAGATGCTGCAAAAAAAGTTCCCATTTATGAAACTCAGGAAGATAAAAGACAACGCGAGAAAGCCGAAAAAAAACGAGATTTTTTAGAGAATATGCTCCATAAGGTAAAAGATGGAATATATAGAACTTGGCACTTTCAAGAAGCATTTTCTGCAAATAATGCTTTGCAATTTAGATATGGAACATTAAATCAAACAAGTCAAGAATCAATTATCTTTGAATTTTTAGGCGAGCCGGAGGCTGAAAAAGAAGATAATCAATATTTGGATTCTTTGTATGACATTATCGGTGTAAATGCTGCTCGCCAAACGCGATTAGCCGACAGCCTGACTCAACAATCTCAATATGATTTAGGAGCAGCAAACCAATATTTGGCATTTTCAAATACACGTACTAATTTATTATTAGAAATGCTTAACCAACAACGGAACACTATTAATGAAGATTTTAAAGAGTTTGCTCGTATTTCACATGAATTAGTTAAAAAGATGGGGGAACATGATATTCAATCATTAACAGTTAATTTACCTGATTCACAGTTTAAAAGAAATTTGATACGTTCTAGTGGTGAACAATTGATGGATGAATGGTTGCGTGGTGCAGCTGTCACCGTTTGTTCTATCATTCCGTTTGCATCAAACTTCTATTCCAAATATGCAGCAGAAGTTCTTGAAAAGGCAAATAAAATCCGTTCAGACACAGGAATGGCTTTGGATAAAATCGGTGAAATTATTGTCTCACTTTGCAAAACCAATCGCTATGTAATAAATACTATTGCTGAAACAACAAGACTCTATGAAGTTTTCCAAAGCTACTTTGATGAATTGAAAAGTATGAATCAATTTATTGAAAATGGTGGAGATATGGACGAAATTGAAGAAGAGACATTATTGATTATCAGCAATGGTTACCAATTATCAGCAATTTTGACAGATATCGTATGTACACCAGTTTTTAAGGCACAAGAAGTGGAGACCGAATTGCCTGAAATTAATCGAGAAGCTTTGGGAAATGTATTAGCAACATCAGCACAAATTCCGTCTTTATCTCAAATTTAAAAATCTGCAATACCCTGTAAACAATTATTTCAAAACTTCGGGATATCATTTAAATCAATGGTATCCCGATCTAGGCTGAAAGCATTAAAATGTCAAGTGATATTATACAAAAAGAATTCGATTGGGCACTAGAATTAGAAAAAACCGTAATAAGGAGCTTAACCACCTCATTTGGTTTAGATTTTTTATTATTTAATGATAAGCTTGGCGGTAATGTAGATACTATTCACAATGCAAGAAAAGGTATCTACGCTACTAAAGCAGAAGAAAATAGATATTTAGGAAAAGGGGAGTACAACTCCGATTTATATCATCAAGATTCCAACTATAAAGCGCGAGGGAAATCTGATAAAGCAAAACATCAGCAAGGTATATTAACTGATGTATATAGAGATAGTAGACTAAAACCGAATGAGAAAAGACAATTAGATCATATTATTTCTGCCCATGAGATTGAGCAGGATGCTGGTAGAATTTTAGCAGAACTAGACGGCATAAAATTAGCTAATCAGGACTCAAATTTCTCTTCTACTTTAGCATATATTAATACAAAAAAGTGTGATAAAAGTGTTGAAGAATTTGTAGCATCTATCCCAGCTGCAATACAGCAAAAGCAAAACAGTTTAGAAAAAAATAAAGCTAAATTGGCTTCTTTACCAAACAATACCCCTGAAGAACAGCACAATCGCAGAAAATTAGAAGATGAAATAAGAAAAGAGCAATCACATATTGATGCCTTGCAAAGTGTTGATAAAGAAAAAATGCTAGAAGCAGATAAAAAAGCACGTTCAGCTTACAATAGCCAAGTCAATTGGAACTACTATACAAGTAGTAAATTCTTGAAAAATACTGCTACTGAAGCAGGTAAAGCTGGCTTATCTATGGGTTTTCGCCAAGCATTAGGGTTAGTATTAGCAGAATTGTGGTTTGAATTAAAAGAGACTATTCCAAATATTTATCAAAATGTAAAAATTAATTTCACATTAGAAAATTTTATTTCTCATATTAAAAATACATTGAAAAATATTTGGGGACGTATTCAGCTTCGTTTTAAAGATTTATTAATGTCATTTAAAGACGGAGTGATGAGTGGTATTTTGGGAAGTTTAACAACTACTTTATGGAATGCTTTTCAAACAATCGGTGGAAATATCATTAAACTGATTCGTGAAACTTGGAACAGTCTAGTACACGCAGCCAAATTAATTTTCTTTAATCCTGATGAATTAGCCTTGGGTGATCTAATGAAGGAGTTAACAAGAATAATTGGATTAGCTGTTGCTACATCGTTAGGCGCAATTTTAAATCAATATCTTACCACTGTATTAACATTCCCTTTTGGTGATTCATTGGCGGCATTTCTTAGTGCGCTAACTGTTGGCTTGATGACTTTAGGTATGAGCTATTTTCTTGATCATAGTGAACTTATGCAGAAAGTTTGGAATTACTTAAACAACTTAAAAAATCGCTATGATAACGTTTTGGAAAATTTAAAAGAAATCAATCAGTCTTTAGATAATTATTTAATTAATTTATCTAAAACAGAATTAGCATTAAATCCGGAAGAAATTAGATGTTTTAATAATAGCTTACAAAATACAAATAATGAATTGGAACGTTCTATTCTATTGCAAAAAGAAATAAAACGTAGAAATATCGCTTTACCATTTGAATCAGGCAATCTGTCAAGTACCCGTAATTGGTTAAAAAATTTATAAATTTCAGATATTATTTAGAAAAAATCTATTTATCTATTACTCGCGGAGTGCAAAATAAATAATTTTTATCTACTATCTGCACATTCCACTCAGAGCTGGGGAAATAACCTTTCAAATAAACATTTCCCCGGTCAAAAAAAGTAACACCCGTCCGTCTAACCGTGTTCTAATAATGCTTTACATTTACGCTGAACGAGAGAAAAGCCATGACCGCACCTCAAAAGCCCGTTATCCGCTCCCTGCTCGACACCGACCTGTACAAGTTCACCATGCTTCAGGTGATACTGCACCAATTCCCCCAAACCCACAGCCTTTACCAGTTCCGCTGTCGCAACAAAGACATGGTTTACCCGCTTGCCGATATCCAAGACGACTTGGAAAGAGAACTCGACGCGCTCTGCCAACTGCGCTTCACCCACGACGAACTCGACTACCTGCGCAGCCTGCGCTTCATCAAAAGCGATTTTGTCGACTATCTCGAACTCTTCCAACTCCAACGCCGCTTCGTCAAAGTCAGCCCCGACGATGAAGGTCGTCTGAACATCCGCATCGAAGGCCCCATGATTCAGGCGATGTTCTTTGAAATCTTCATCCTCGCCATCGTCAACGAACTCTACTTCCGCCGTCTCGAAACCCCCGCCGTCATCGAAGAAGGCGAACGCCGCCTCCAAGCCAAAGCGCAACGCCTCAAAGAAATCTCCGCCGCGCAAAATCCCGACGATCCGCCATTCCTCATTTCTGACTTCGGCACCCGCCGCCGCTACACCCTCGACTGGCAGGAACACGTCATCCGCACCCTGCTTGAAGCCGCCCCCGACATCGTGCGCGGTACCAGTAACGTTTATCTCGCCAAAAAAATCGGCATCACCCCCATCGGCACGATGGCGCACGAGTTCCTCCAAGCCTTCCAAGCCCTCGACGTGCGCCTGCGCAATTTCCAAAAAGCCGCTCTCGAAAGCTGGGTACACGAATACCGCGGCGACCTCGGTATCGCACTGACCGACGTGGTCGGCATGGACGCCTTCCTGCGCGACTTCGACCTCTATTTCGCCAAACTCTTCGACGGTCTGCGCCACGACAGCGGCGACCCTTATGTATGGGGCGACAAAGCGCACGCCCACTACAAAAAACTCAAAATCGACAGCCGCACCAAAATGCTGACCTTCTCCGACGGGCTGGACATCGAACGCTCGTGGGCGTTGCACCAATATTTCAAAGACCGTTTCAAAACCAGCTTCGGTATCGGCACCAACCTCACCAACGACATGGGCCATACCCCGCTGAACATCGTTTTGAAACTCGTTGAGTGCAACGGTCAGTCCGTCGCCAAACTCTCCGACTCCCCGGGCAAAACCATGACCACCAACAACACCTTCCTCGCCTACCTGCGTCAGGTGTTTGACGTTCCCGAGCCGAAGGCAGAGGGCTGATTAACTGAAGAAAAGGTAAAAGGTCGTCTGAAAACTCGGATTCAGGTTTTCAGACGACCTTTTGATGGGTTGAACCGCTTGGAATATAAAGTTTGAAATAGGCAAAGACAAAAAACAGCCCGGTCAAAAACGACCGGGCTGTTGAATTTTTGGTCGGAGTGAAAGGATTCGAACCTTCGACCCCTTGCACCCCATGCAAGTGCGCTACCAGACTGCGCCACACTCCGACTTGATAAGTTTCGGATTATAGTTTTCTTGTCCGGCTTTGGCAAGCGTAAGGCAGGGCGGTTTGGGCTATCTGTTTGAAGCGGCTTTAAATTTGTTTGACGTAAGATCGGGTAGGGCAGACGGGATGTTTTGTTCTTCACTTGAATCCGCCATATTTTCAGACGACCTTTGTTCGGTAAACGAGTGTGGCGGAATTTTATGGCTGCTATATAATTGCTGCTTTGATTTTTAATGAAAAAAACAGGGCTGATGGACAATATTTTGCATGAATTGTTTGCGCGTCAGGCGTTTACGTCTAGCTTGGTAGAGCGCAATTTCGGACAGGTTTCGGGCTGGATTGAGCTGGTCGGCGTGTTGATGCTGATGGCGGCGACGTTTTGGCTGTCAAACCGACTAAAAAACCGTTATTTCTTTGCGGAACAAGGTAACTTCGCGCTATTGCGGCATATAGGCAGAAGGATTTTGTGGCCGGCGCTGATGATGATTTTCGGTGCGGCGGCTTTGTTTGTCTGCAACCTGACGGAGTTTCGCCCGGTATGGCTGCATCTGCTGATTTTGGCGGCGCGCTGGATGATTCTGATTCGGGTCAGCGTGGCGGTTGTTCATGCTGCTTTGCCGCAAAATAAACTGACCGACTGGCTGGAAAAATCGGTCTCCATGGTTTTGTGGGTAGGCTTCGTGCTTTGGCTGTCAGGCTTGGATGATAAGATTTTGGCGATGCTCGACGGCATCAGCTTCTCGGTCGGTTCGGGCAAACTGAGCCTGTTGATGATTCTGAACGGGATTTTGTGGGTCGGCCTCTTGATGATAGGTGCGTCGTGGCTGGCGCGCTTTATCGGCGAGCGTTTGGAAAAAAGCAGCCTGGACAATAATCTGTCCATGATTTTGTCCAAAATCATCAAAACGGTGATGATGGTTTTGGCGGTATTGATTGCGCTGCCGCTGGTGGGGATTGATTTGACGGTATTGTCGGTGTTCGGCGGTGCGTTGGGTGTCGGTATCGGTTTCGGCCTGCAAAAAGTGGCGAGCAACTACATTTCAGGCTTCATCATTTTGGGCGACCGCTCCATCCGCATGAACGACCGTCTGACGGTCAATAACTTTACCGGCTATGTCACCAAAATTACCTCGCGTTTTGTCGTGCTGCGCAATGCCAACGGTACGGAGGCGCTGATTCCGAACGAGACGTTCGTTACCTCGATGGTGGTCAACGAATCTTATACCAGCCGCGAATTGCAGCAGGCGTTCAATATACAGGTTGCCTATCATTCCGATTTGATTAAGGCGCTGGACATCATTAAAAGTGCAGCCGCCGCACAGCCGCGTGTTTCCAAACATCCCGCGCCTTTGGCGGTGGTGACCAATTTCGGCGACAACGGTATCGATTTGCGCGCTACTTATTGGGTGAAAGACCCGGAAAACGGTTTTGCCGCGCTGCAATCGGCGATTTTTCTGGATATTTGGCGACAGTTTAACGAACACGGCATCGAGTTCCCTTATCCGCAACGCGAAGTCCGCATCTTGAATGAAGAACTGGAGCCGAGTAGCATTGCTATGATCAAGGCGGGAATGCAGGCGCGCAGCGATACCAGATCCGACCCTTCGATGGACGCTGCCGGAGACGATTGATGGCAAAGCCCTTGAAGTATCCCGTGTCCGCGCTGGTGGTTTTGCATGATGCCGACGGCAATATCCTCTTAATCGAACGCACTTCGCCGCAAGGTTTTTGGCAGTCGGTAACCGGCAGCATCGAGCCGGACGAAACCATAGAGGAAACCGCCAAACGTGAAGTTTGGGAGGAAACCGGCATCCGCCTTGCGGACGGACAGCTCTGCAACTGGCACGACAGCACGGTTTACGAAATTTACCACCACTGGCGGCACCGCTATCCCAAAGGCGTGTTTGAAAACCGCGAACACATCTTTTCCGCTGAAATCCCGCGCGATACGGCGATTGTGTTGCAACCCGACGAACACGTCGCTTACGGATGGTTCGGCATAGAAGAAGCGGCGGAAAAAGTGTTCTCCCTGTCGAACAAAAGGGCTATTTTGGAATTGGGGAAAAGGTTGGGGAAATAGAACCAGCCTGATCGCTTAAAGGTCGTCTGAAAACAGCGATTGCGTTTTCAGACGACCTTTTTCCGCATTTTCAGAGAGTCTTTTGTTTGCTATACTTCCGCCGTTCAAACTTCCGTCAAATAAAGGAAATAAAATGGCAGACTTCAATAAAATCCTGACTCCGGGCGATGTGGACGGCGGCATTATCAACGTCGTCAACGAAATTCCCGCCGGCAGCAACCATAAAATCGAATGGAACCGCCGCCTCGGCGCATTCCAACTTGACCGCGTCGAACCCGCGATTTTCGCCAAGCCGACCAACTACGGCTTCATCCCGCAAACCTTGGACGAAGACGGCGACGAATTGGACGTATTGCTGGTTACCGAACAGCCTTTGGCGACAGGCATCTTCTTGGAAGCGCGCGTCATCGGTGTGATGAAGTTTGTCGATGACGGCGAAGTGGACGACAAAATCGTCTGCGTTCCCGCTGACGACCGCAACAACGGCAACGCCTACAAAACCCTTGCCGATTTGCCGCAGCAGCTGATCAAGCAAATCGAATTTCACTTCAACCACTACAAAGACCTGAAAAAAGCAGGTACAACCAAAGTTGAATCTTGGGGTGATGTGGAAGAAGCAAAAAAAGTAATTAAAGAATCCATCGAACGTTGGAATAAACAGGCTTGATGTTTTATTTCAATAAATAAGGAAAGGTCGTCTGAAAATGGTTTTCAGACGACCTTTTGATTGGAATAGGGGCAAGAAATAATACTGAAAAGTTTTGTATGGTAACGTAGAAAGAAACAAGTCAGTTGCTGCCTGCCCTAGGTATTCAAGATGGCGGTTATTTAAGATGGTTCAAAAACTAAAGCCTTGCTAAAACAGCAAGGCTTTAATCAAAACTGGCACGCCCACGGGGAATCGAACCCCGGTTACCGCCGTGAAAGGGCGATGTCCTAACCGCTAGACGATGGGCGCGGATAAATAGATTTTTTGGCGCACCCGGAGCGATTCGAACGCCCGACCCTCTGGTTCGTAGCCAGATACTCTATCCAACTGAGCTACGGGTGCGCTGTAACAAAGATTGAGATTATAGGGAGGGGGTGGAATTCTGTCAAGGGCGTTGTTGGAAAATAAACAGGGAAAGTGTAAAATGCACGGCTATTGGTTGAATTTACAGGAAAATAAAATGGAGAGCGTTTCTCGCTGGCCGTTGTTGCAGAAGGCATTTTTCCGTTTCGGGAGGCCTGTGGTTGTGGTGGATTTGGAAACTACCGGCGGGAATCTGTATCAAGACAGGGTAACGGAAGTTGCTTTGCTGCGTTTCGACGGACAAAACGTATGCCGTTATGAGTGGTTGGTGAATCCGTGTAAGCCGATTCCTGAATTTGTCGAGCAACTGACGGGCATCAGCAATAAAATGGTAAAAACGGCCCCGTTGTTTGCGGAAATTGCTTCACAGTTATTGCCGCTTTTACAGGGGGCAGTGGTGGTGGCGCATAACAGCCGTTTCGACTATACCTTCTTGCGTCACGAGTTTCGCCGTGCCGGAATTGATTTTGCTGCGCCTGCTTTGTGTACCGTCCAGTTGTCGCGCCGCCTTTATCCCGAGTTTTACAAACACAATTTGGACAGCATTATCGAACGGAACGCAATTGCAGTGGAAAACCGTCATCGCGCGATGACCGATGTTTTGGCTTTGAGCGATTATTTGGAACACAGCTTGCGCGAAAAGAATACAGAGGATTGGGATAATTACTGCCGGTCTTTGATGAATCCGAAAATGCTGCCGAATTGGGTAACGGATGCTTTGGCGGCGCAGCTTTATGCGTTGCCGGACAGCGAAGGTGTGTTGGTCTGGTTTGACGCATTCGGCAAGGCGCAGGCGGTAGTTGCATTGGAGAAAGCGTATAGCGAAACGGCAGAAATGCTGCATGGTAAAAAAGTTCCGCTTTATTTGAAGGCTGCGGCTTCCGTGCGTTTTATTCCTGCGTTGGGCAGCCTGCATTCGGTATGGCTGAAGGCGCAGGCGATGAGGGAATATGGTATCCGCCCACCTGAACGAGTCGTTTCCAAGCCTACTGCATTTTCTACGGTTCGTTTTTCTCCCGACGAACACGGTGTATTGCAGGCAAGGATTGTGCCTTTGGATAATGGCAGTCGTGCTGTCCGCCCGTATGGGTTGTTCATCCATAAAAAAGCCGCCAAACGCGCGCTTAATAGTTGGGCGCTGGAAAACAGACTTTGTCCTGATGCCTTGAATATCCTGCCTGTTGCAAATGGAAAAGGTGTGCCGTGTCCTGTACAGGCACTCGGGCAATGCGACGGCGCCTGCCGTACCGAGGATGGGATAGAAGCGCAAAACGGACGTGTCCGCGAATTGGCGCATTTGTTGCCCGTTGCAGACTGGGGGAGAGCGCATGAGGTAGAGATTACGGAGACGGACGGCTTATCCGGAAAAAGCATCACTTTGCGTTGTGCCGGTGGGGCGATTGCTATGCCGGACGGTGGCTGGTACTTTGATGACAGTCTGCCCGCGTTGCTTAAAATGAAATTCAGGCGGGAGCGGGAAAGTGTCAAAATTATTGCTTAATGTAATAATGGCGAAAATGGAATAAGCAGGTTTCAGACGACTTCTGATAACCTGCTTATTTTTTAATCAGGTTTGTTTTTCTTTTGGGAATCAATATGAAGTAGGATTTATACACAGCTTGTTTACATCATTGCATGTAGAAATTGTGCATTGTTCCGGTAATTGCACGTTACAATATAGGTCGTCTGAAACCGATTGTATGCCTGATAATGAATACGCCAAAAATTATTTTTTTCGATATTGATGACACGTTATACCGAAAATATACCGATACGCTGCGCCCGTCTGTTGCTAAAGCGATGGAGGCATTGAAAGCGCGGGGTATTTTGACGGCGATTGCGACGGGGAGACCGCCGGTAGCCATTCCGGGTAAGGTGAAAACCCTGATACGCGACAGCGGCATTGATATGCTGGTTACGATTAACGGGCAATACACGACGTTTCACGGAGAGGTGTTGCAGGCTTATCCGATGATTGAAGCCGAAGTGGAGCGGATGTGTACATTTTTTGACAGTCAGTATATTGATTATGCTTTTGTAAATAATGATGAAATTGTCGCATCGGCTGCCGGCGAAAGGGTAAAAGAAGCCTTGTTGCACATCCTGCCTGCTTTTGAAGTGGATAAAGAATATTTCCGCAAACAATCGGTTTATCAGATGCTGGTGTTTGCAGATAAAGCCCAGGAGCAGGAGATTATCGGAAAAATCCAATCCGAAGGCTTCAAATCCGTGCGTTGGCACGAGTCTGCGTTGGACATGCTGCGCCGCGAAGGTTCAAAAGCAAGAGGCATTGCACATGCAGTAGAAAAGTTGGGTATAGGCATGGAAGATGTTATGGCTTTTGGCGACAGCTTTAATGATTTGGAAATGCTCTCATCCGTCGGCTTCGGCGTGGCCATGAGAAATGGTGAGGCTGCGGCGAAGGCCGCGGCGAAATTTATTGCTCCGAGTGTAGATGAAGATGGCGTGTACAGGGCTTTGCTTGAATTGGAAATTATTGATGGATAATGATTTATTTAGAGTTAGGTCGTCTGAAAAGCAGGTTTCAGACAACCTCTTTGTTGGAATAGTAAAAAGTCGGGATGGGGATTTCGGGCTGAGTCCGTGAAAATTGTAAAAACATATCCCTAAAATCCCCCATTTCAAACCGGGATAAACCAACTAAAATACAGCTGTAAATATTTCGTTGTAACAATAAAATAAAAATAAAACACCGTCTGAAAACAAGAATGATGGGTTTTCAGACGACCTTCAAACCGCTTCCTAAATCGTCCAACCAAGCAATAGGAGAAACCAAATGGAAGAAACATTCGTCCAAACGCTGACCATTGCCGGCTCGGATTCCGGTGGCGGGGCGGGGATACAGGCGGATTTGAAGACATTTCAGATGCGCGGTGTGTTCGGCACCAGCGTGCTGACCGCTGTGACCGCGCAAAATACGCTCGGCGTATCGGCGGTGCATCTGGTTCCGACCGACATCATCACCGCGCAAATCGAAGCCGTCCGCGCCGATTTTGAAATCCGCGCCTATAAAATCGGGATGCTGGGTACGGCTGAAGTGATTGAATGCGTTGCCGAAAATCTGAAAAAATGCCGTTTCGGCAAGCGCGTCCTCGATCCGGTGATGATTGCCAAAGGTGGCGCGCCGCTGTTGCAGGATTCCGCCGTCGAAGCGATGAAACGCCTGCTTCTGCCCGATACGGACATTCTGACGCCGAACCTGCCCGAAGCGGAAGCCTTGACGGGCGTGCGCATTGAAAACCGCCAAGATGCGGAACGCGCCGCCAAAATCCTGCAAGATTGCGGCGTGAAAAATGTAGTGATTAAAGGCGGGCATTTGGGCGACAGCCGCAGCGAATACTGTACCGACTGGCTGTTTACGCCGGATGAGGTGTTTGAATTTACCGACCGCCGTTTCCCAACAGCGCATACGCACGGTACCGGCTGTACGTTCTCCGCCTGTATCGCCGCCGAGTTGGCTAAAGGTTTCGAGACGCTCGAATCCGTGCAAACCGCCAAAAAATACATTACCGAGGCGATTCGCAATCCTTTGAACATCGGCGCGGGACACGGTCCGGTCAATCATTGGGCGTATCGGGATTGAGGGATATGAAAAGGTCGTCTGAAAACAGATTTTCCGTTTTCAGACGACCTTTTGTTGTGACATCCTTTGATGGCAAACATCAAGCCGGATTCATGAAGCTTTCGATTTCCTGTAAGGAAATGTCGGGCGTCGCGCCGTGTCTAGAGGCGACTAGGGCGCCGAGTGCGCAGGCGAAGGTAATGGCTTCTTGCGGCTCGGCATTGTTGAGCAGTTTGTAGGTCAGTCCTGCCAAGAAGCTGTCGCCGGAGCCGACGGTATCGGCAACTTTGATGCGGAAGCCGCAGTGGCGGTAGAGTTCGCCGTCTTTGTATAAAATTGCACCGTGTCCACCCAAGGTGACGCAGATGGTTTTGGCGCCGGTCAAGCGGTTGAGGTAGGCGATGTTTTGTTCGATGCTGTGGTAGGGCGAGCCGTAAGCCGCAGATAATTCGTACAATTCGTCGTCATTAAGTTTGAGCATATCCGCATGCTTCATGGTGGCGAGCAGGCGGTCGGTGTCGTAGTGGGGTTTGCGCAGGTTGACGTCAAAGATTTTGAATTTGGCTTTTTCCATCAGTTTGTCTAATGCCGCACGGGAAATCTCATCGCGGGTGGCAAGGCTGCCGAATACGAAGGCATCGGATTCGGCGACACGTTGCAAGGCGGCATCTTCGATGACGATGCGGTCCCAAGCGCAGGGATATACGATTTCATATGACGCGCTGCCGCATTTGTCCAAGATGACTTTGACCAAGCTGGTATCGCATTCTTTGCACACTTGCAGCAGGTCGGTATTGACGTTTTTCGCTTGGATTTGGCGCAGCAGCTCTTCGCCGTCGGCATCATCACCGCGACGGCTGATAATGGCGGTATCGACTCCGAAGGATTGCAAACGGACCAAAACGTTCAGCGGCGCACCGCCCAACACTTTGCCGCTTGGAAAATCGTCCCACAACACTTCGCCGAAACTGGTTACTTTCATTTTAGACCTTCCTTGCTTTGAGTTGATTGGCTGGAACTGCTGCGCTGCGTACGGCTTAGGAATCATGTGTTTGTAGTAAAATTCCAATACTTAGGCACGTAAGTATTATGTTTTAAAATCTACCGACTGACAAGCAATCGCGGGATTATCCGCCAGGAAGTTTGATTCATCACAAATTGCGTTAAAGACGGCCTGATTCGGCAAATCGGCAGGGTTTATTTTTCTTTCATTTTATAAGTGCTTCGGGAAGGGGGTAGGCTGATTTTTGAAATTTAAATACAAATCGGCAGAATATGTTTGAACAGACGGGCTATATATTCCGATTTTCTTCATTTCATTACGATATTTAAAAACCCTCTCTTTAAGCCTATAATGTAGTCGTTAAAAATACCGAAAGGTCGTCTGAAAACGTGAATATCCATTTTCAAACGACCTTCATTAACGGAAAGAACAAATCATGCGTCCATTAAATGCCCGAATCCGCTTGGACAATCTGCGCCACAATTATCAAACCCTGAAACAGATTCACGGCGGCAAAATGCTTGCCGTTATTAAAGCGGACGCTTACGGACATGGCGCGGTACGGTGCGCCCACGCATTGTCCGAAATTGCCGACGGATTTGCCGTCGCTACCATGGACGAAGCCGTCGAATTGCGCGAGAGCGGCATTAGCAATCCCATCGTATTGCTCGAAGGCGTGTTTGAAGCGTCGGAATACGCTACCGTCGATAAATACAATTTGTGGCCGGGCGTCGGCAGCCAATGGCAACTCGAAGCCTTAATCGCCCATCATTGGCAGAATCCCGTTAAAGTCTGGCTCAAAATGGATTCCGGTATGCACCGCGCCGGCTTCTTTCCGCACAATTACACTTCCGCCTACACCGCCCTGAAACAATGCAAACACGTTGACAGCATTGTTAAATTCAGCCATTTTGCCTGCGCCGACGAACCCGACAACGGCATGACCGAAATGCAGCTTGAAGCCTTTGATTTGGCGTGTGAAGGCTTAGAAGGAGAAGAAAGCCTCGCTAATTCCGCCGCTATCTTGAATATTCCCGAAGCGCGCCGTGACTGGGGACGCGCCGGACTGGCACTTTACGGTATCTCTCCGTTCGGCGGCGTAGACGAGCGCCTGAAGCCCGTCATGCGCCTGACTTCCCGCGTATTCGGCGAACGCGTCCTGCAACCTCATTCACCCATCGGCTACGGCGCGACGTTTTATACCAGCAAATCTACACGCGTCGGCCTGATTGCCTGCGGTTACGCCGACGGCTATCCGCGCCGAGCCTCGACCAACTCGCCCGTTGCCGTCGAAGGCAAACGCAGCCGCATCATCGGCAGGGTGTCAATGGACATGATCACCGTCGAACTCGATGCTTCCAAAGAAGGTTTGGGCGCCGAAGTCGAATTGTGGGGCGACATTGTTAATATCAACGAAGTCGCCGAAGCCGCCGGTATGATTCCGTATGAAATCCTTTGCAACGTCAAACGCGCAAAGTTTACCTATTCGGAGTGATTTAGGCGGCGGTTTGAACTGAAGGTCGTCTGAAAACAAAGTTAACGGTTTCGTTAAATGGTTTTCAGACGACCTTTGTCTTGCCATCATTTTAAGAAACCTTATTTTCGAATTATAGTGGATTAACTTTAAACCAGTACGGCGTTGCCTCGCCTTGCCGTACTATCTGTACTGTCTGCGGCTTCGTCGCCTTGTCCTGATTTAAATTTAATCCACTATAACGGTTGCAGCAGGATTGATGGAACAGGTAACTTAAAGCAAACATACTAACTTCGATATTTCAGGATTCCACCCCCGTCATTCCCGCGCAGGCGGGAATCCATCGTAAAACTTGAGAACCCCTGATTTGAAAAACAATTCCTGAAATTCCAACATGGATTCCCGCCTAAGCGGGAATGATGGAACAGGTAGGTTGCGTATCGAAAAAAATAATTTAGTTATAGAGGCACGGGCAGTTTGGAATGAATAGGGTTTGGGTACAGAAAATGGCAGATTTAAGGTGAAAAGCAAAATACCGCGGTCGTCGGACGGCCGGTTTCCCCGGGCATTAAAATTCCTTCTGGAACAGGTATTAATATTCCCCACGATATTCCCGAATATCCACTGTTGTATCATAAAGACCGATTTGTTCGGGAGTGTGTTTCACAATGCCTGTATATTCCAAGCTGCTGTCTTCATAGCGTTTGAACTTGAACACGGCATCGTTCATCAAGCCTTTGTTAAACAGATTGAGGCTGACCAGCAAATCAAAATCGGCTTGGTTTAAACCCGTCACTTTTTGAAACAAGCCTGTATCCAGTTGGCGGATGACATCTTCCAGCATATATTCCCGATAATCGGTCAGATACATAAAAATCGGAATGCGTGTGGCGAATTTCATCAGTTTTTCTTGAATTTGTTTGCGCAAAATTTTTTCCGCTTTTTCTTCATTGCTGATGGATTTTTTCTGCTCTTTGCTTGGATTGTCGCCTGCTTCCCGTTTGGCTTCTTTCACCGCTTCGGATTTGTTGATGATGGTTTCCAAATCCAAATTCAGTTGGCGGAAGCCTTCGATATTCATCAGAGCTTTCATCGCTTGTTCGTTGTTTTTGAGTTTTTTCAGCGTGTCGTTGTCCACGTTCACCAACAGCGCACTTTCCCAACGGCGAGCCAAAAGCGTGGCGGTGGTGCCGCTCATTGCCATATCCAAAATGCCCGAAGCGTCAATCGCGCGCATAGAGCTGCCGTCATACGCCAACACGGGCAGGAATTGGATAAATTCCGTGACTTTCTTTTCAGGGTTGATGCTGTCGGTGTTGAGTTGGCAACTGTAATCAGCAAGCTGGCGCAAGGCGCGATCCGGTGCAAAGTCAAATACATAGCAATTTTCTTTCAAGATACATTGCTCGTTGGGGTTGTCGGGATTATGCCCACGCAACACCCACGGTGTTTGCACTCGGAATGCCGCTTGGAAATAGGTTTCAGGGCTGGCAAGGTTGCGCAACATAAAAATCCCTGCCCACGGCGCAACGGATACGCCGGTCGTCAATTTGCCGCAACTGAGCGTAATACTTTTGGATTGCAACGGTTTTTCCATCGCTTTTTTTACCGGAACTAAGGCTTCTGCGCCTATGCCTGCTTCATTGCCTGCGGCGACAAGGATTTGATAGTCGTGATAAAAGGTATTTTGTTGTTGCGCCAATAAATTTTTCATCGCATAGCAGCTTGCCACATTCGGCAAAAACCAAAAAGTATGCAGCAGGCTGCCTAATAAATGCGTATCGCTAAACGGCATCGGCGGACGCTCTGCGCCCATTTTCAGATTATCCACCGTCGTAGAAAGCAGTTGTCCGCGGATCAAATCCAGCCATTTTTGCACTTCGCTTTCATATTTGAATTTGGCTTTGTCGCCCTCGCCTACGGCAGAGAAAAAAACATTCAAATCAAACTCGGCAAATTCACCTTTTAACGCCACTTCCCGAATCTCATCGGGCAACTGATAAGTGAGCATCACCATTTTCGGCAGTGATAAATAAGGGTTGTTATCGCCTTGCCATGCCGCTTTGGCTTTCTGCTCGTCGGAATACGTCCAGTTGAAAATCTGCTCTTCAATAAATTCGCCCGAATTGATGGCGCGAAACGGCGTACCCGACAAATAAAGATAATGGTCTGTCGTAATCGGCAACAAATCCTCATCAAAATAATCGGGCGAATCCAGCTCCATCTCTTGTTCTTCGGCATGTTGCTGCTTGGCTTGTGATTTTTCCCATTCACTGTCGGCAAACAAGTCTTTTGCCTTATCCCGCCACGCGCCGTAATGGTATTCGTCAAAAATTACGCAATCCCAGTTAATAGCGTGTACCCACTCGTTTTTCAGCTTAATGCCGCCCGATTTGCTTTTACCCAAATAATCTTGGAATGAACCGAAACAGATTTGCGGAAAATCGGCGTGCGGACGCCAATCGCTGCCATCGGTTACAAAACGCCAATCCTGAAAATCCAAATGGTCTTGCAAATCTTCCTGCCACGCATTTTGCACTGCGGGCTTGAAAGTCAAAACCAACACCTTTTTCCAACCCATTTTTTTTGCCAGCTGATAGGCTGCAAAGGTTTTGCCGAAGCGCATTTTTGCATTCCACAAAAAATGCGGAATTTTGCCTTTGTTCATCGGATCTTCGGTAAAACGTTGGAAATAATCCGCTGCTTTTTCTACCGCACTTTGCTGCTCGGGGCGCATACCGAAATTGAAAATTGCCTTTTTCTTTACTGCAACACCCGTTTTCAGTTCTAACAATGCCGTCTGAACATCTTCTACCGTACATTCAAACCACTCGCCTTTAACCCGTTTAACCCCATGTTTGAGCAAAACTTTGTGTACATCGTGATCGGTAAAAAACGAACCGTCATCACGTACCGCATCTTCGTCCAATTCAATGCGGTAGCTTTGACCAGGCTGTTTGACAGGAAATTGCGCTTCCACACGCTCTTTGACTGATTTGGCGGTATAGCCCACTTTCAGACAATCGGGATAACGGATGTCGGAATAAGCATAAATTTTAGGGCGGTGTAAAGGGGAAAGGTAAGGCATAGGATTTCCTTAGCGTTTATTGTGTTTGGCTTGTAGGGTGGGTTTTAGCTTACCAAATACGCAATATCGTCTGAAAATGGTGGGCTAGAAAGCCCACCCTACGGGTTATTCGTTGTTCATCGGCCGGATCATTGCCTCGATATAATCAATTTCCGCTTGGCTTAATTGGTATTTTTCGTAAAGTTCTTCATCCGTCCACGCTTTGGAAAAATCCTGCATAGGCACAAGCTCATAGACTTTTTTTGTTGTGTGCTGCGTATTCTTCTTGAGCGTGAGCATAAAATGGAAAAATCGAGTGTTGATGTAGCTCATCACATTTTCACAAGTCTGCTTGTCGTCAAACGGTCCCATCACAAGGTAAGTTTCCGTGCAAGCCGTGTTTGGTTCAGCATAAATCGGCTTGACCCAGTCCGTTTTGCTGTCACCTGAACCCACTGCATAAGGCGCAATCACTTTATGTGTATGAATCCATTGTTTATTCAATGGAATATCTTCTTGTTTGACGTAGCCGATGCCTCTGTTTTGATAAAGTTTCACGTTGTGTTCGGAAGAATTATAAGGTTCGGGATTGCCTTTAAAGTCCGTTGTCAGCCCAAATGGTTTTCTTCCACTAATCAAATCGCTAAAACTATTTTCTTGTTTTTCTTTTACTTTTCTCAAAATATGAACGGCGTTGTTATAACGAATTAAAAGATCTAAACCATCTTCTTTAAGCGGTCGTTTCATTTCTGAAATTTTTGAATTTTTTTCGTGCATTACAATCAAGCAATCATCATTGTGTTTTTCTTCCCAAAGGAAATAACAAACGCCACCTTTAATTTCTACTCCAGTAAAGCAATCACCTGAATCTGGAAAATCGTGAATTTCCGAAATTCGTTTATCATTTAACATTCGATCACGGAAATTATCCAACCCCTTTCCACCGGCATACCAACGAGCCGGAATAATCATAGAAAGATATTTTGGCTGTAATTTAATCGCCTGTTCTACAAACTGATCGTAAATCGGCTTGGCGCTGGCTTGTGCGCCGCCATCGCTCAACTGATACGGCGGATTGCCGATAATCACATCAAATTTCACGGGCAATTTCTCACTTATTTGTTTTAAATCCTGATGAATAAAGGCATAGGCGTGGCTTTCCAACTCATCGCCGCGGTCATACACTTGGCGGCTTGCGCCGCATTTTGTGCAACGCCCATTTTCCCATTGGTGCTTTAAAGGCATATAAAAAATATGCCCTTGCGGATCGGCAAACGCTTCGCAAACGGAATATTTGCCGTCGGCTTCACGGCTGCAATAGAGCGTGCGGCGCGACAGTAAGGCGGTCAGTTCTGTTAATCCCAAACCGAAAATCTGCTCGGTCAGAATATGGTTGATCCGTGTTTGCAAATCGGGAATTTCGTCTTTCAACCCTGTCAACAGCCGCTTGGCAATTTCACGCAAAAACACGCCCGATTTGGCGGCAGGGTCTAAAAACGTGGTTTTTGATGAGCAAAACAGTTCTTGCGGCAGTAAATCCAACATCTGATTGGCAAGAGCAGGCGAAGTAAACACTTCGTCATTAGATAAATTTGCCAAACAGGAAAGCACGTCGGGGTTGTAATTAATTGAGGGGTTCTGCATTTTCGATGTCCAAAAAATAACGGCCTTTAAATTCTTGTAGGGACTGATAAGGCGAACCTGCGTTATCCACTAAATATTGATATTGGAAATCGTGCCGCTTGAGCGAAAACCGGCGTGGAAACGGTACGGGCGACCATTGCGAAAAATGCAAGGGTTCGCTACTTTCGGTGTAACGCATCGTTAAAGCGTCGCCATGCACAATATTCAGGCGCAAAATAAATTCCAACGTGTTTAGAAAAGCTTCACCCGGTAAACGGGAAAGCTCGGTTTCATATTGCAAAACGATATAAGAAAACAACCGTTTGCGACAGGTTTTCACGTTGTCTTCCAACAGCTCGACGCCATAAATGGAACAAAGGGCAAGTACGGCATAAAACTCATATTCCCGTTGCGAAGTCCGGTAATTTTTCGCTACTACATCCAGCTTCCGCTTCAAAATCTGAATCAGAAAATTCCCATCGCCGCAGGCCGGCTCTAAAAAGCGCGACTCAATCCGCAAGGTTTCATTTTTCACCAAGTCCAACATGGCATTGACTTCTTGTTCACGGGTGAATACTTCACCGTGGTCGGCAACGCGCTGTTTTGATTTGATTTGTCCGGTCATAGCGTAATTGGCGTAACTTATAACGTAATTTTAAGCGTAATTATGATAATTGTTACGTAATTTTCAATCAAGCTTTTCGTTGGCAAAAAGGAACTCTTTAAAGTTGCAGATATGAATGAAAGAGAACAATTTGCAGAAAATTTGCAACGGATTTTGATTGAAAAAGGCTATGAGCCTAAGGCTTCGGTGATTGAGCGTGAATTTAATTTGCGTCATTACGGCAAACCGATAGGCTTACACGCTGTCGCCCGCTGGTTAAGGGGTGAGGGATTGCCTTCACTTTCCCGAATTAAGACGTTGGCAGAATGGCTGGAAGTAGATATTCGCGCATTGGTTTCAGACGAAAAAGCCTACCAAGTCGCCAAATTAGATAAACCGAAAGAACCCAATAAACACATTTGGGAAAGTGCGGCAAGCTATCAGGATCAGATGCTGTTTCAGATATTTTTAAACCTGCCTCCTGAACAGAAAAAGGTAGTCAGGGAAGTAATTATGGCGATGGATAAGGCCTACCGCTGTGAGAAATGATGAAGATAAAACGGTTGGTTTCCCGAAATGGAAACCAACCGTTTTTTATTGCATTGTTTTTGACTTAAAAATTAAGTTCTATAGCTAAATTACTTTATTTTTGCTCGCGACTTACCGGACTTCGTCATTCCTGCCTGCGCGGGAATGACGGCAGACGGAATATCAGGTTCGAGCAATACAAAATTGTCAACAATCCAAGTCATATTATTTTAAAGCAATGTTATAATTTCCCAAATCAATTTTTCAGACGACCCCTACAAGGACCCTGACTTATGAACAATTCAGTCATCACCGTCATCGGCAAAGACCGTGTCGGCATCGTGTACGACGTTTCCGGCATTCTCGCGGAAAACCGAATCAACATCCTCAATATCAGCCAGCAGCTAATGGACGATTTCTTCACCATGATTATCTTGGTGGATACCTCGAAATGTCCCAAATCGCGGCAGGAAATGCTGGATTTGTTTGCGGAAGAGAGCAAAAAACTCGCGCTCGATATCCGTATGCAAAATGAAGAAATCTTCCAAGCCATGCACCGCATTTGAGTCGGAGGAATGTGATGAGTATCCAATCCGGCGAAATTTTAGAAACCGTCAAAATGGTTGCCGACCAGCATTTCGACGTCCGCACCATTACCATAGGCATTGATTTGCACGACTGTATCAGCACCGACATCGATGTGTTGAACCAAAACATTTACAACAAAATCACCACCGTTGGCAAAGATTTGGTCGCTACGGCGAAACACCTTTCCGCCAAATACGGCGTGCCGATTGTGAATCAGCGTATTTCCGTTACGCCGATTGCCCAAATCGCGGCAGCGACCAAAGCCGATTCTTACGTCAGCGTGGCGCAGATTTTGGACAAGGCAGCCAAAGCCATCGGCGTATCCTTTATCGGCGGCTTTTCCGCGCTGGTGCAAAAAGGCATGTCTCCTTCAGACGAGGTGTTAATCCGCTCCATTCCCGAAGCGATGAAGACGACCGACATCGTGTGCAGCTCCATCAATATCGGCAGCACGCGCGCGGGTATCAATATGGATGCGGTCAGACTGGCGGGCGAAACAATCAAGCGCACGGCTGAAATCACGCCCGAAGGTTTCGGCTGCGCCAAAATCGTCGTGTTCTGCAACGCGGTGGAAGACAATCCGTTTATGGCGGGCGCGTTTCACGGGTCGGGTGAAGCAGACGCCGTTATCAATGTCGGCGTGTCGGGGCCGGGCGTGGTCAAAGCCGCGCTGGAAAATTCGGACGCGGTCAGCCTGACCGAAGTCGCCGAAGTCGTGAAGAAAACCGCCTTCAAAATCACCCGCGTGGGCGAACTCATCGGCCGCGAAGCCTCGAAAATTTTGGGCATTCCGTTCGGTATTCTCGATTTGTCGCTGGCACCGACCCCTGCCGTTGGCGACTCGGTAGCACGCATCCTTGAAGAAATGGGCTTGAGCGTCTGCGGTACGCACGGCACGACGGCTGCTTTGGCATTGCTGAACGATGCCGTGAAAAAGGGCGGCATGATGGCTTCCAGCGCGGTCGGCGGTTTGAGCGGCGCGTTTATTCCCGTTTCCGAAGACGAAGGCATGATTGCCGCCGCCGAAGCAGGCGTGCTGACACTGGACAAACTCGAAGCGATGACCGCCGTCTGCTCGGTCGGGCTGGACATGATTGCCATTCCCGGCGACACGCCCGCGCACACGATTTCCGGTATCATCGCCGACGAAGCCGCCATCGGCATGATCAACAGTAAAACCACCGCCGTGCGCATCATTCCGGTAACGGGCAAAACCGTCGGCGACAGTGTCGAGTTCGGCGGTCTGTTGGGCTACGCGCCTGTAATGCCGGTTAAAGAAGGTTCGTGCGAAGTGTTCGTCAACCGCGGCGGCAGGATTCCCGCACCGGTTCAATCGATGAAAAACTGATGGCTTGACCATGAAAAAGGTCGTCTGAAAACTTGCAATGCTTGTTTTCAGACGACCTTTTCCAACTCTGCGCCTGTATTTATCCGTAGAAATTGTTTACAATATGAAAATGCGCCTGTTTCTCAGGCATTTCCCGACAGAAAGGCAATCATGCAAGTTACATCAAAATGGATAGACGGAATGTGCTTTGTCGGCACGACCGAAAACGGACACAGCGTCGTCATGGAAGGCGCGGCGGCGGAAGGGCAGGCGAAACGCGGTCCCAGCCCGATGGAAATGCTGCTTTTGGGTGTGGCGGGCTGTTCCAGCATCGATGTTGTGATGATTGCCGAGAAACAGCGTCAAAAGGTAGTGGACTGCCAAGCGACGGTTACTGCGAAGCGCGCCGACGATACCCCGCGCGTGTTCACCGAAATCCACATCCATTTTAAAGTCATCGGACACAATCTGACCGAATCCGCCATCGAGCGCGCCGTGCAGATGTCCGCCGAGAAATATTGTTCCGCCTCGATTATGCTGGGCAAGGCGGCGAAAATCACCCACAGTTTTGAAACCGTCGAAGCAGAGTAATTTTTCAGACGACCTCCCGTATCTTTCAGGGGTCGTCTGAAAAGCGTTTAGAGGCGGAATACTGTTAAAGCGTGAATAAAGACCGCCCGACAAAAAAGCAGATATATTCACGCTACACCATGAATATATCTGCTTGCTTATTGTGGATTCTCTCTCTATCAGCCTTTATAACTTGGCCTTTCGACATATTGTGCAAGCTTAGTTAGGGATTGTCAACAATTTTTAATTATATCTTAATCAGGTTTCGTGACATATTGAAATGGAATCAAGTATAAAGCGATACGGGGCGGCTCAACGCCATCGCAAATTTCCAGTCATTTCAAACAATATGCCACGCCAGACCATGAGGAGAGCTGAAATAATGAATACCGATAACGAAACCCTCCATGCGCCCACCCCTTCTTCCATGATGCCGGCAGGCAGGCACGATTCGGAGCTGTTCCGCGTTTACGCCCTGATTTTGGACGGCATCACCGACCATGTTTTGCTGCCCGGCAAAAAATTGACCGAATCCGAGCTTTGCCGCCAGATGGTTTGCTCGCGCAATACTGTGCGCGGCGCGCTGTCCCTGTTGGCGCACGACAAAATCGTCGATTTGCAGCCCAATCGCGGCGCGTTCGTCCATGTTCCCGATTTGAAGGAAATGCAGGACGTGTTCAACGCGCGTATCGAAATGGAAAGCATGATTTTGAACCTTCTGTCCGATATGCCCGATTTGGAAACGCGCCTCCAGCCGCTCTACGCGATGATCGAGCGTGAAGAACAGGCGTCCGACAGCGGCGACCGCGTGGGTTGGAACCGCTTATCCAATGCCTTTCATGTCGAACTGGCACGCTTGATCGACAATAATGTCTTGTTCGATATCATGAACACCCTGTGCGCCCGTTCTTCGCTCATCGTCGCCGTCTTCGATGCGCAACGTCATGAAAAACGCACCATCAACACCCACACCCATTCCGAACACCGCGAAATCCTCGACCTGCTGGTCAACGGCAAACGCAACCGCGTGGTCAAAGTCATGCGCAAACACTTAAGCGCGTGCGTAGAGCGTTTGGAACGCAAATACGAAGGCGAGTAATCAAAGGCCAATAAAAGGTCGTCTGAAAACGAGCGTGGGTAGGTTTTCAGACGACCTTTGTCAGCATTTCGTTGTTGTCAAACATCTTTACGCCAACCTGCCGACCAAACCGACATTACGGCATTTTTTCATGAGACATTTCTCCAATGACCGCTTATACGCAACAGCTCGACCAAAAAATCCAATACTTGCAACAGCTTTTCCAAGGTTTGGATTTTCCTGAAATTCAAGTTTTCGAATCCCCCGAACAGCATTACCGTATGCGCGCCGAATTCCGCATTTGGCACGAAGGCGGCGAAATGTTTTATGCCATGTTCGAGCGTGGGCAGAAAGCAAGCGGCGCAAGTCTCATACGTTGCGACCAATTTCCTGCTGCTTCGGAGTCCATCAATGCTTTGATGCCCAAACTCATCGAAGCTGCCACGCAAAATCCCGAACTCAAAAACCGCTGGTACGCTGTAGAATTTCTGTCTGCACTAAGCGGCGAGATGCTCGTTACCATGATTTACCACAGAAAACTGGACGAAGCGTGGCAGCGTGCCGCCGAAACCTTGGCGCGTGAATTGGGCATTCATATCATCGGTCGGAGTAGGAGGCAGAAAATCGTTTTGACTCAAGACTATATAACCGAAGAGCTGAACGTAAACGGTAAAACCTTTCGCTACCGCCAAGTCGAAGGCAGCTTTACCCAGCCCAATGCCCGCGTGTGCGAAAAAATGCTTGGCTGGGCGTGTGATGTTGCGCAAAATCTCGACGGCGATTTGCTCGAACTCTACTGCGGCAACGGCAATTTCACCCTGCCGCTCTCGCAGCATTTCCGTCAGGTGTTAGCAACCGAAGTGTCCAAAACTTCCGTTTACGCCGCGCAATGGAACATCGAAGCGAACCAAAGAGACAACATCAAAATCGCCCGCCTCTCTGCGGAAGAATTTACCGAAGCCTATACGCAAAGCCGCGAATTCCGCCGCCTGCAAGAGCAGGGTATCTCGTTGAAAGATTACGGATTCTCCACGATTTTTGTCGATCCGCCCCGCGCCGGCGTCGATGATGAAACGCTGAAGCTGGTTTCCCGGTTCGACAACATTATCTATATTTCCTGCAATCCTGAAACCTTGCGCGCGAACCTCGACAGACTTTGCCAAACCCATACTGTCGAACGCGCTGCGTTGTTTGATCAGTTCCCGTTTACGCACCATATCGAAAGCGGCGTTTATTTGAAGAAGAAATAAAGAAGCGGGGTTGAAAAAGGTCGTCTGAACATTTTAAAAACATGGATTTCATGTGCAAAACTGTTTTCAGACGACCTTTTCCCTGATAAGAAATTTCCAATAAAGCCTGAATCATCATGCCCGTAGATTCCTTTTTCTACTTCTTACTGCTCACCGGATTTTGTGCCGGACTGATGGACGCGGCGGTTGGCGGCGGCGGGCTGTTGCAAATTCCCGGACTGTTCAACCTGCTGCCGAATTCCACACCTGTCGCTTCGGTGATGGGCGTGAATAAGTTTGCCTCCTGCTGCGGGACGGTTACTGCGACGGGGCAATATCTGCGCAGAATCCCTGTACCGTGGAAAATGCTGCTGCCCGCCGCCGCGCTGGCTTTTGCCGCTTCCTATCTGGGCGCGAAAACCGTGGTCTTCCTCCCTGTGCAATATATGAAACCGGCGATGCTGGTCATCATGATTGCCATGTGTGTTTATACCTTTATCAAAAAAGATTTGGGGCAGACGGTGCGCACTGAAAAACTGACGCGTCGAGAAACCTTGTGGGGTTTGTTTTTCGGCGCATTAATCGGGTTTTACGACGGTATTTTCGGGCCGGGAACGGGCAGCCTTTTGGCTTTCGTGTTCGTCCGTTTTTACGGCTACGATTTTTTGACGGCAAACGCATCGGCAAAAGTCATCAATTCGACCACCAATCTCGCCGCGCTGACATTTTTCATCCCGCAAGGGCATGTTGTTTGGGCGTGGGCAATTCCGCTTGCGCTGGCGAATTTGTGCGGCGGCATGGTCGGTGCGAAATTGGCGATACGCGGCGGAACCAAGTTTCTGCGTTACGGATTTATGGTGTTGTTGTGTCTGACCATAGGCAAGTTCGCTTGGGATTTGATTCGATAGAGATAAGGCGCACCATAGCAGGATTCGCGTCCTGAAAGCGTTTCAGACGACCTTTGTATGCTAAAATCCGTCATCTTTCAGCATATAACCGATAGAGGGCAACATGGCAGGTAACACTTTCGGACAACTCTTTACCGTTACCACCTTCGGCGAAAGCCACGGCGCAGGTTTGGGCTGCATCATCGACGGCTGCCCGCCTGGGCTGGCATTGACCGAATCATACATCCAAGCCGATCTCGACCGGCGCAAACCCGGCACTAGCCGCCATGTTACCCAACGCCGCGAAGCCGACCAAGTCGAAATCCTCTCCGGCGTCTTCGAAGGCAAAACTACCGGCACCCCCATCGCCCTCTTAATCCGCAATACCGATCAACGCAGCAAAGACTATGGCAACATCGCCACCAGCTTCCGTCCCGGTCATGCCGACTATACCTACTGGCACAAATACGGCACGCGCGATTACCGCGGCGGCGGCAGAAGCTCCGCCCGCGAAACCGCCGCCCGCGTTGCCGCCGGAGCCGTTGCCAAAAAATGGTTGAAAGAAAAATTCGGCACGGAAATCACCGCCTACGTTACCCAAGTCGGCGAAAAAGAAATTCAGTTTGAAGGTTACGAACACATCTCCCAAAACCCCTTCTTCGCCGCCAACCAAAGCCAAATCGCCGAGCTGGAAAACTATATGGACAGCGTGCGCAAATCGTTGGATTCCGTCGGCGCGAAGCTGCATATTGAAGCGGCCAACGTCCCCGTCGGCTTGGGTGAACCCGTTTTCGACCGCCTCGATGCCGAAATCGCCTATGCCATGATGAGCATCAACGCCGTCAAAGGCGTGGAAATCGGCGCAGGCTTCGGCAGCGTCGTCCAGCGCGGCAGCGAACACGGCGACGAACTCGCCCCGCAAGGCTTCCTGTCTAACCACGCCGGCGGCATCCTCGGCGGCATCAGCACCGGACAAGATATCCACGTCAACATCGCCATCAAACCCACCAGTTCCATCGCCACCCCGCGCCGCAGCATCGACATCAACGGCAACCCCGTCGAGCTCGCCACCCACGGCAGACACGACCCCTGCGTCGGCCTGCGCGCCGCTCCCATCGCCGAAGCCATGCTCGCGCTCGTGCTTATCGACCACGCCCTACGCCACCGCGCGCAAAATGCCGACGTAACTGTTGATACGCCAGACATTACCAAGTAGCATAGATAAAATTGAAAGAGGTAGTCTGAAAACAAACATGGCGGATTGTGCCGAACGTTTTCAGACGACCTTTTCGCAACGCTATGGCGACAGGTGTGTCGGCGTCGTCCGCAAATAAACATTTACAATCGAACATTCGCAAAAAAACTTAGCCAAAACACAGGCTTTATACTAAAATACCGCCATTACCGTGCCATAGCGAAACGCACGGCTTTATTTTAGAGGAATACAAACGACATGACACAAGAAACCGCTTTGGGCGCAGCTTTGAAATCCGCCGTCCAAACCATGAGCAAGAAAAAACAGACCGACATGATTGCCGACCATATCTACGGCAAATACGACGTCTTCAAACGATTCAAACCGCTGGCCGTCGGCATCGACCAAGACCTTGTTGCCGCGCTGCCTCAATACGATCCTGCGCTGATCGCCCGCGTCCTCGCCAACCATTGCCGCCGTCCCCGTTACCTCAAAGCCCTGGCGCGCGGTGGAAAACGTTTTGATTTGAACAACCGCTTCAAAGGCGAAGTCAGCGCGGAAGAACAAGCCATCGCCCAACAGCATCCGTTTGTCCAACAAGCTTTGGCAGAACAAGCCGAGCGCCAAGCCGCCAAACAGGCAGCGCAAACTGAGGCAGTAGAAGCCGAACAAGTCGGCGCAGCAGCCGAAACTGAAGAAGCGGTACAAAACAACGCCGAATAATATCGAATGATTTTAAAAGGTCGTCTGAAAACGGGTTTTCTGTTTGAACTGCACCCCAAAAGTTGGACATCCCCTCCAACTCACAAGGTGCAGTTTTTTTATGAGCAAATATACATTAC
>NZ_CEXQBZ010000128.1:0-29227 GCF_982712965.1 Neisseria flava
CTGAGTCCTGTCGCATACAGAACCCAGCTTGCACAGAGCGCCTGAATAGGCTTTTATGAGTGTCCAAGATTTGGGGGGTAGTTCAAATATTCAGACGACCTTTTGAATTCAAACTATGAACGATTAGTGTTGATGCGCGCCACCGTGACCATGACCATGATCGTGATCCATGCCGGATTGCGGTGCGGTTTTCACTTCCAGTTGTACGGTTTGAGGTTTGGCATTTTTGAATTTTAGGGTAACAGGTACTTTTTCGCCTTCTTTCAGCGGTTTTTTCAGACCCATGAACATAACGTGGTAGCTGCCTGGTTTCAGCTCGGTCACGCCTTTTGCTTCCAGCGGGATGCCGCCTTTAACTTCGCGCATGCGCATTACGCCGTTGTCGTTTACATGGGTATGTACTTCGATACGCTCGGCTACCGGGCTGCTGCCGCCAACCAAGAAGTCTTGTTTAGCTTCATCGTTGTGGATTTTCATGAACGCGCCGCCCATTTTCATGCCTTCGACAGTAGAACGCGCCCAGCCGTCTTCAACGTGAACACCGGCTGCGGAAGCGGTGGATACCAAACCTGCTGCAATCAGGGTTACCAATAATTTTTTCATGTATTGCTCCTTTATGATGAAATGGGTGGTTTTGTTGCGGCAAAAGCTTTCCGCGTGACATTGCATGTCGGTAATACTGTTCTCATCCTACATGCAATGGTCGTCTGAATGCTTTGACTCAGATTAAACAAAATGATTCAAATTAATTCATGAGAATTAATACTTAGTAAGTATAAATCATCTCAAAGTAAATTCAAACATACTCGCGCCACAATGCAATCGCCCACACGATGCCCAACATCGTCAAAGCGAGTAATTGCGCGGCAGATCCGGCATCTTTGGCGCGTTTTGCTAATTCGTGTTTTTCAGTGGACGTGTGATCGACGGCAGCTTCGACAGCGGTGTTGAACAATTCGGTAATCAGCGAAACAAACGACGCGATAATCAGCAGCATTTTGGTCGCGGAGTCGAAATTGAGGATGAAGGTCAAGACAATCAAAATCAGGTTCAGCCACAATACTTGGCGGAACGCGCTTTCATAGCGGTAGGCGGCGGCAAGCCCGTCTTTGGAATAGCCGAATGCGTTGATGATGCGTTTGATGCCACTTTTGCCTTTTTTATCGGCAGCGTAAGAAGATGGTTTCATAAGTAATGTTTGTATCAATATTTATATTTGTAAAAAGAGGCCGTCTGAAAACGAGCGAAGCGGGTTTCGATAAAACGGATTCGGATTTCAGACGACCTTTTGGGATTATTGTTTGGACCAAGCTTCGACAGCGTCGGCAAACATCGTGGCGACGTCGAAGTTTTTTTGTTTCATGATTTCTTGGAAACCGGTCGGGCTGGTCACGTTGACTTCGGTCAGATTGCTGCCGATGACGTCCAAACCTGCCAGCAGGATGCCGCGGCGTTTGAGTTCAGGGGCGAGGGTTTCGGCGATTTCGCGGTCGCGGTCGCTCAATTCCTGCGCCACGCCGCGCCCGCCTGCTGCCAGATTGCCGCGTGTTTCGCCGTGTTGCGGAATGCGCGCCAAAGCATAGGGGACGACTTCGCCGCCGATAATCAGGATGCGTTTGTCTCCGTGGACGATTTCGGGAATGTAGCGTTGCGCCATAATGGTGCGGGAATCAAGCTGCATCAGGGTTTCGAGGATACTGCCGATGTTGGGGTCTTTTTCGGTCAGGCGGAAAATGCCCATGCCGCCCATGCCGTCGAGCGGTTTGATGATGATGTCGCCGTGTTCTTTCAAAAATTCGCGGACATCGGCGGAACGGGTCGTGACCAGCGTAGGTGCGGTGAACTGGCTGAAATTCAAAATCGCCAGTTTTTCATTGAAATCGCGCATCGCCTGTCCGCTGTTAAAGACTTTCACGCCCTGCTGCTCCGCCAGCGTCAGAAATTGGGTGGCGTAGAGATATTGCATATCAAACGGCGGGTCGGTGCGCATAATGACGGCATCGAAGTCTTTCAAGGTCGTCTGAACTTTGTCTGCCGCTTTAAACCACTCATGATCATCGTCGTTTTTGGCACCGAGAAACTCAAACGGCGCAGCCTGAGCAGTCACCAATCCTTGCTGCACGGACAACTCACCGCTCAAGGTATGGAAAAGCTGCCAGCCGCGTTTTGCCATCTCACGCATCATCGCGTAGGTGGTGTCTTTATAGGTTTTGAAACTTGCCATCGGATCGGCAATAAACAGGACTTTCATGGGAACTTCCTTATAAACAAACGACGTAATCATACCTTGTATTGAGGTCGTCTGAAAGGGCGCGGGCAGTTTGGCAAAGAGGTCGTCTGAAAAACGGTTTGTGAATTGGGTTACACACAAACTGCCTTTTCAGACGACCTCTTCGATTCTGCGTTTAAGCGGCGGCAAGGCTGATTAACTCTGCCGCGTGGCTGCGGGTCGTGTCGGTAATGATTTCGCCGCCAAGCATACGGGCGATTTCTTCGATACGCTGCTGGTGATCCAACACGCTGATTTCGCTGACAGTTTGCTCGCCTTCGCTGTGTTTGCGTACCTGCCAATGGTTTTCACCGCAGGAAGCGACTTGTGGAAGGTGGGTTACGGCAAGCACTTGATGTTTTTTACCCAGAGCACGCAGGGCTTTGCCGACCATTTCCGCTACGCCGCCGCCGATACCGGTATCGACTTCGTCAAAAATCAGCGTGGGGACTTGCGTGTATTGGCTGGTGACCACCTGCAAGGCGAGGCTGATGCGGGCAAGTTCGCCGCCGGACGCGACTTTGTTCAGCGGACGGGACGGATTGCCTTTGTTGGCGGCAACTTGAAACTGTACCTGCTCCAAACCGTGTGCCGTCGGGGAAGACGGCAGCAGGACGATGTCGAAACGCGCGCCTTTCATGGCGAGATGCTGCATATGTCCGGTAGTCTCTTCGCCCAATCTGCCCGCCGCCTGATGGCGCATGGCGGAAAGAACGTGGGCGGCTTCCTGATATTCGGCAAGGTTGCGGGCAACGGTTTGCGTCAACGCTTCCAAATCGGCAGCGGCTTGCAGGCTTTGCAGGCGCTCGTCGATTTCAGCCAGCTTTTGCGGCAAGGCTTCAGGCTCAATGCGGTATTTCCGCGCCATTCCCATCAGCTCGCCCATGCGCTGTTCCTGCGCCGCCAACTCATTGGGATCAATGTCGCTGCGGCCTGCGACGTCGCGCATATTGGCACTGATTTCGCCCAATTCGGCTTCAATGCTCGCCAGCATATTCAGGCTTTCAGCAAAGCGCGGCTCGATGTTTTGCAGATTGGTCAATAATTTTTGACATTGATAAATTTGACGTTGGATGCCGTTGTCGCCATCAATGTAGTCGCCGACTTCTTTGGCGGCTTGCAGCAATTCGGCGGAATGGGCAAGGCTGTCGTGGCTTTGGCTGAGTGCTTCCCATTCGCCTTGTTTGACATCCAACTGGTTCAATTCGTTGAACTGCCATTCCAAACGCTCACGCTCGATAATGATGGTCTCGGCGTGTTCCTGAGCCTCTTGGAGGGCTTTTTTCGCATTGACCCAGTTTTGATAAAGCTGTCTGACGGTTTCCGCCTGCGCCTTACTACCTGCAAATGCGTCCAACAATTTGCGCTGGGCGGATTCTTGATTGAGGGAATGGTGGGCGTTTTGCCCGTGGATGTCGATAAGCTGCCCGCCGATTGCTTTAAGCTGCGCCAGTGTGGCTGCCTGATTGTTGATAAAGCTGCGGCTTTTCCCTTTGGCATCGATGATGCGTCGGATGCTGAGTTCTTCCGAGTCTTCGTCCAAAAAACCCTGCTCTTGCAATTGGGCTTTAAGCTCGGGCAAAAGGCTGATATCGAACAATGCCGACAACTGCGCTTCCTTCGCGCCGCTGCGGACTTGGCTGTAATCTGCCTTATCGCCCAACAGAAGCCCGATTGCGTCCAACGTAATCGATTTGCCCGCGCCTGTCTCGCCGGTCAAAACGGTAAAACCGCTTTGGAAATCCAGATTGAGGTTTTCAACAATGACAAAATCGCGCAGGGAAAGTGCCAACAGCATGGTAGTATTCCTTAGTAAATCGACCGCACATCGGCGGCTAACTTTAGATATGCTGATTATAACTAAGATTTTTTGTAGTTTAAATAAGATTTTCTATATTTATTCAAATTTTTCTTATTGAAATTTTATACATCTGATTTTTATTATTTTATTTACAACACTTTCAAAATTAAGTCGTCTGAAATAGGTTTTCTGAAAACAGTCAGCAACAAAAAAACCTGCCGTTTTCGGCAGGTTTTTTATCGGATGATGCGCTGTATTACAGGCCGCTCAGACGGGCGGTGTCGTGTGCGATCATCAATTCTTCGTTGGTCGGAATCACAACGGCGACGGCTGCGCTGTCGGCAGTCGTAATCACGCCTGCGTTACCGAAGCGGGCTTTCAGGTTGGATTCGTGGTCGGCTTTCAGACCGAGGAAGCCCAAGTAGCCGAGTACGCGCTCGCGGATGATGTCGGAGTTTTCGCCGATACCGCCGGTGAAAACGAGTGCGTCAAGACCGCCGGCTGCGACAGCCATGCTGCCGATGTATTTGGCGAGGCGGTAGATGAAGATTTCCAGAGCCAGTTTAGCACCTGCGTGGCCGTTGGCGGCTTCTTCTTCGATGGTACGGCAGTCGTTGGACAAACCTGAGATGCCGAGCAGACCTGATTTTTTGTTCAGCATGTCGGTGATTTGGGCGATGGTCATGTTGGCATTTTCAGCCAAGAAGCTGAACACTGCGGGATCGATGTCGCCGCTGCGTGTACCCATCACGAGGCCTTCCAGCGGGGTCAGGCCCATGCTGGTATCGCGTGATTCGCCGTTGGCGACGGCAGTAATAGATGCGCCGTTACCCAAGTGGGCAATCACCATGCGCAGGTCTTTTTTGTCTTTGCCGAGGAAACGGGCGGTTTCATCAGAAACGTAGCGGTAGCTGGTGCCGTGTGCGCCATAGCGACGCAAGCCGTATTTTTCATACAGTTCATGCGGAATAGCGTAGGTGTAGGCATGTTCCGGCATGGTTTGGTGGAAGGCGGTGTCGAAAACGACAACGTTGGGCAGACCTTTGAAAATGCTTTGTGCGGCACGCAGACCCAAGAGGTGCGCGGGGTTGTGCAGCGGAGCGAGCGGAATACATTTTTCGATGCCGGCGATGACTTCGTCGTCAACGAGGATGGATTCGCTGTACAGTTCGCCGCCGCTGACGACGCGGTGGCCAATGGCGCCGATGCGGCTGTCGAGGCCGTGGGCTTTGAGTTCTTCCATCAGCGCTTCAACTGCGCCGGTGTGGTCGGGCTTGGCAGACAGGTCGACTTTGTGTTTTTCGCCGTTTACTTTGAACGTGATGTAAGCGTCGGGCAGGTTGAGTTTTTCGGCAAGGCAGCTGAGCAGGACTTCGCCGCTGTCGTTATCCAGTACGGCGCCTTTGAGGGATGAGCTGCCGCAGTTCAAAACTAAGATGAGTTTTTGGGTCATTTGTTGTGGCTCCTGAAGGTTTCAGACGACCTGTGTAGGCAGTATCGGCAATCTGTTCTTTGTCGTCGATATCCCGCCAAACATCTCCCGCAGGCATAGTGGATGCGTTGAGGGCGGCGCCGAGCGTCTGCGCGGCAGGCCGTATCGGTTGGTGGCGTAAAATCTATGAAAGAAAAAATTATCGTTACATTCGGAATGGCGGCAACTTTATGAATGTTGCTTTCCTTGTGGCTTCTGCCGCCGCTGATTCGGCGGGGTCGTCTGAAATCGGTTGATGAATGTAAACCGCGCTATTCTAGCAAAAAACGGGTTCGGCTGCTTGGCTTAATGTTTGACTTGGAACAGTCTGGAGACGATAAAGGAAGATATTGATGTTTAAAGGGAAACGGTTTGTTTTCAGACGACCCGTCGAACGCGGGGGCGTAAAGCCCTTTGCAGGGGCGTGTCAAACTGTTACATTTAGACAGTTTTTGTGTTCACTATGTCGTCTGAAAACAGCGGCAGCCTTTTAAGATTCTTTGATATGCACTATTTCAGTATCCATACGCAACAAGGCGCCCATGTGGGCTTTTTCATCATGCTGCCGGATGACGAATCCGAAACGCAGCCGCAGAGCGGGCGTTTCGCCGTCAAGCTGCAAAGTGAAGAAGGCGTGGCGGCGGAGGCTTTGACTCCTTTCGAGCAAACCGAGATTCCGCAATATTGGCGCGTCGTGAAAGACCGTATCGAGCTGTTTTTCGACGACGCCCTTGTCGGCTCGCTGCGCAACGAATATCTGACCGTATCGGGACAGACTTTCGTCTTAACCGACTTGACCGGAGCGATGTGATGGAAAGTATGTTTATTTTGGTGCCCATCAGCATCATTTTGGCGTTTGCTATCGGCTATTTTTTTTGGTGGTCGGGCAAAAACGGGCAGTTTGACGATCTCGAAGGACCGGCACACCGCATTCTGATGGACGACGATTCCACCGACAAGCTGCTTGAAAACGAAATAGAAAAAGAAGAACAAGAATCCGAAAAATGAGCCTCAAAAAAGACAATCTGAATTTCCCGACCAGCCGCCGTTTCGCCCCATTATTCGGCACGCAGTTTCTGGGCGCGTTCAACGACAATATGTTCAAAACCGCGCTGTTCGTGATGATCAGCTTCTACGGTTTGGGCAAAAACGACTTCCTGCCCGCCAGCCAAATGCTGAACTTGGGCGCGTTGCTGTTTATCCTGCCGTATTTCCTGTTTTCCGCGCTGTCGGGACAACTGAGCACCAAATTCGACAAAGCCGTCTTGGCGCGATGGATCAAAGTATTGGAAATCGTGATTATGGCGGTAGCGGCGTTCGGCTTTTATATCCAGTCTGCCCCGCTGCTCTTGGTCTGCCTGTTTTGCATGGGCGCGCAATCGACGTTGTTCGGTCCGCTGAAATACGCCATCCTGCCCGATTACCTCAACGACAAAGAGCTGATTATGGGCAACAGCCTGATCGAATCGGGAACATTTATCGCCATTTTGTTCGGTCAGATTTTAGGCACGTCCGTCGCAGGCTTGTCGCCCTCCGTCGTCGGTATCTTAGTCTTGCTCGTCGCCATCAGTGGCACGTTGACCAGCTTCTTCATGCCTAACGTCCCCGCCAAAGCCCCCAACACGAAAATCGAATGGAACATCGTCAAAGGCACGCACGCGCTCCTGCGCGAAACCGCACAATATGATTCCGTCTTCACATCCATCATCGGCATTTCATGGTTTTGGTTTATCGGCTCGGTTTACACCACCCAACTGCCGACTTTCACGCAAATCCATTTGGGCGGCAACGACAGCGTCTTCAACCTTATGCTTACCCTATTCTCCATCGGCATCGCCGCCGGCTCGGTGTTGTGCGCCAAACTCAGCCACGAACGCCTGCTCTTGGGCTTGGTAACCGTCGGCACAACGGGTTTGACCGTATTCGGCCTGATTTTGGTATGGCTGACCCAAGGACAACGCTTTACCGAACTCAACGGCATCACCTGGTTCCTGTCGCAAGGCATGGCGTATCCTGTCATGCTCGTCATGACGCTGATCGGTTTCTTCGGCGGCTTCTTCTCCGTCCCGCTCTACACTTGGCTGCAAACCGCCAGCAGCGAATCTTTCCGCGCCCACGCCGTCGCCGCCAACAACATTATCAATGGCGTGTTCATGGTATCGGCTGCCATTTTAAGCGCGGTACTCTTGATGCTGTTCGACAGCATTTCCCTGCTTTACCTGATCGTCGCCATCGGCAATATCCCCTTGATTGTTTACCTGATCCAGCGCGAACCCCGTTTCTTAAACGATATGGGCAAGATATTCAGCAATATTATCAAACGGTAAGCTTAAGCGAAAGGTCGTCTGAAAATAGGATTTCTGTTTTCAGACGACCTTTCGCCTAGCTGATGTTTAAGCGTCAATCGTCCTTAAAATCAATCTGATGTCTTCATTTTATACTTGAATCATAAATTGACAGGTCTATTTTGGGAATGACTGTATTTTGCTTGTCGCTTTTGATAAGCGCAAAAAAACCTCCTGCGGACAGGAGGTTTTGAAAAGCGGGTTAGCGCAATTCGGTATGCAGGCGGCTGATGAGCGTAGAGGCATCGCTGCCGTTGTATGCGCTGCCGTCTTTGTTGAGAAGGCGGATTCGTGAACCGCCGTTGATAGGCTCGACGAATACGATGATTTCGGGGTAGGCTGCCGGTTTCTCAACTTTTTTGCCTTTGCCGAACATACGGCCGAAGAAGCCCGGTTTTTTCGTGGAAACGGCTTCGCTTTCGTTAGGTGCCTGTTGAACCAAGAAGGCGTGGCGTTCGATGTTTTGACCTAAGACATTCAAGCCGATGCGGTCGAGGGCGAGCGCGGTGCGGCGCCAGTTGCGGCCGTAGTCGCCGGAGACGAGCAGGGTGTTGCCGTCGATTCGCGCCAATTCGTTGCCGCTGCGTTTGGCAACGCTTTGGGTCAGCGCGTTTTCGGCTTGTTGCTGATCGACGCCCATATATTGCATGAAGCGTGCGAGGAAGGCGGCTTCAAGATTTGGGTCGTTGGCGGCAGGCTGCCATGTGGTCGTGTCTTTGTTTTTGTCTGCGTAAACTTCTTTCATGCCTTTGTGGGCGAAGAAGACGTCGGTCGTGCCGTTTTTGCTTTGTTCGATACGGATGATAAATTTATCGCGCTCGCTGGTGGAATAGATGCCGCCTAAGCCGACTTTGTCCAAGAGGCGGCGCAGGCCGTCTTGCGGAATTTTCGCGCGGTTTTCAGCCCACTCGGTTTCCATTTGGCCGATGCCGGGTTCTTCGGATTTGATGTCGAAACCGTTTTCTTGCCAGAATGCTTTCAGCAGAGGCCAAATTTCGGCAGGGGATTTACCTTGGACTTCAACCCAGCGTTGGTTGCCGTCGCGCTCCAAACGGACACCTTTGACGGATTTAAGGACGTCGGAATTCGCGGCTTGTTGGGCTGCGGATGTGCGGCGGCTCAGGTCGCTGGCACGGACGGCACCGCTGCCCGCAGGTACTTGATAAAGATTGCCTTGATCGGGGTTAGTCAAATCAGGCGGTACTTCTAATTTGACGATTTTGCGGGTCTGGGTTTGGTAATCCAGCTTGGGCAGGTCTTTTTTGTTGCCTGAACAGGCAGTCATGCTGATCAGGGCGATTGCTATGACGACAGGTTTCATATAGGCCATATTGGTTTCCTGTGGGATGTGATGGGTTAACGGCAGGTCGTCTGAAAATTTGGAAACGGTTTTCAGACGACCTTTGCGGTTTATGCGGTGAGTTGTCCGGATTCTTGCAATGCGGCGCGGACTTTTGCCTGTCCGGCTTCGGTCAGGGGAACGAGCGGCAGGCGGACATAAGGGTCGCATTTGCCCAACGCGGATACGCCCCATTTGGGCGCGGCAGGGCTTGGTTCGCAGAACATAGTGTTATAAATCGGAATCAGGCGGTCATTTAATTGACGAGCGGTCGCAATATCTCCTGCAACGGCGGCGCGGCACATGTCGGCGAAGAGTTTGGGGGCGACATTGGCGGCAACGGTAACGACGCCGTGTCCGCCGCAGAGCATGAAGGGCAGGCCGGTGGGGTCGTCGCCGGAAAGGATGGTGAAACCTTCGGGCGCGTGTTTGATCAGTTCGAGATTGTTGCCGATGTTGCCGCTGGCTTCTTTGACGCCGACGATATTCGGGATTTTGGCAAGGCGCAGGATGGTGTCGTTGGTCATGCTGACGACGGTGCGGCCGGGTACGTTGTAGATAATCATCGGAATCGAAGTGGCTTCGGCGATGGTTTTGAAATGTTGGTAAATGCCTTCTTGGGAGGGCTTGTTGTAATAGGGGACGACGGAAAGGGTGTAGTCTGCGCCGGCTTTTTCGGCGGCGCGGGAGAGCGCGATGGCTTCAAGGGTATTGTTGGCGCCGGTGCCGGCGATAACGGGAACGCGCTTATTGACGTGTTTGACCGTTTCTTCGATTACGCTTAGATGCTCTTCGACGGAGAGTGTGGCGGATTCGCCTGTCGTGCCGACGGCGACGATGCCGTCAGTACCGTTTTCGATATGCCAGTCGATCAAATCGCGGAGTTGTTCGTAATGGATGCTGCCGTCTTGATTCATGGGTGTAATCAGGGCAACCAAACTGCCTTGTAACATAAGAAAACCTTTTATTTGTAGGGCGCAATAGGGTTTGCTTCCAAAGGGAAGGAAATGCTTGGGATTGTAGCTTACTTTGTTGTTTATGTGAAACATCTTGACCAGGCGGTCGCCGTGCGAAGCTGAACGTAATGTTTATCTTAATGAATAATGATGTTTTTAATCAAAAATTTAGCATATTTTCATAGTGAAATGCCTGTCAAGGATTAAAAAGTGTTAAAGTCTTGCAGCGATGATTTTTGCGTTATCGAAGCCCGTTTCAGACGACCTTTTTAAGTTTGTCCGACTGTGTATAATACCTTCCCTCATTTTTCATCTTCAAACCCTAAACTCTCTTTAAGCTCCCCAATAAAATGACACACCCCAATTCCCCGCAATCCGAATTTCTACGCGGCATTAAAGAAACCTCGCCCATGCTCATCGGGCTTTTGCCGTGGGCGTTGATATTGGGTATGCAGGGCGGTCAGAAGGGCATGAGTTGGCTGGAAATGCTGATGATGACGGGCATGAATTTCGCCGGCGGCTCGGAATTTGCGGCGGTCAACCTGTGGACAAACCCGTTGCCGATACTGCTGATTGCCACCGTTACCTTCATGATTAATTCGCGCCATATTCTGATGGGGGCGGCAATCGCGCCCTATATGCGCGATATGCCGCTGAAAAAAGCCATGCCTGCGTTGTTTTTTATGTGTGACGAAAGTTGGGCGATGGCGTTTGCGGAAATCCAAAAACGCAAGGCGATGGGGTTGCCGGCATTCAATATGCCGTTTTATGCGGGCGTGTGTTTCATCCTCTACACCACTTGGATCGGCTTTGCGGCGTTTGGCGCGGCGGTCGGACCGATGTTCGGCGATGTCGCGGCATGGGGCTTCGGCATGGCATTTCCCGCCGTGTTTTTGGTGCTGCTGCGCGGAATGTGGAAAAGCTTTAAGGCGGCACGCCCTTGGTTTGTCAGCCTGATTGTGGCGTGCGGGACTTATTTGTCGGTGGACGGGCATTGGTATGTGCCGATGGGCGCGATTTCCGGCCTGCTTGCCGCCTATCTTTGGGGAGAGAAGGAATGAAGGATTTGCTGTCTTGGCAGTCGTTCCTGCTGTTTGCCAGCATGCTGGCGGTAACGTATTCCACCCGCCTTATCGGTTTTTTCGCCTTGCGCAATCGCACTTTAAGCCGCCGTGCACAAATTGTGATGGAAGCCGCGCCGGGTTGCGTGTTGATTTCTGTCATCGCGCCTTATTTCGTGTCCGACAAGCCGCACGAGTTGATTGCCATTGCGCTGACCGTGCTTGCCGCTAGTAGGTTTTCTATGTTGGTTACCGTGTTGATCGGCGTGGGCAGTTCGGGGTTGTTGGGGTATTTGATGCGGTAGGTGGTTGCATTTGAGTGAAACTGGATACACTTGTTTTCAGAGTGCGCAGCCTCCTGACGGGACGACCTTTCCCTTTCAGACGACCTTATCTTGTTATAATGTCGTCTGAAATTTTTTATAAAGCAAAATCATGGCAAACCAAAGACTCATCTACGGCTTCCACGCCGTCAACGCCCGCCTGTGGCAAAACCCGAAATCGATTACCGAACTCTACATCCAAGAAGGCAAAAACGATGCCCGCACGCGTGATGTACTGGAAAAAGCGGCAAACGAAAACGTGCGCGTACACTTTGCCGACGCCGACCGCCTCAGCGCCATCAGCAAAGGCGCGCGGCATCAGGGCGTGGTCGGATTTATCGACGCTTCCAAAAACCATGTCCACCTTGAAGACGTATTGGAAAACCTGAGCGAACCGCCGCTATTGCTGATACTCGACGGCATCACCGATCCGCACAACCTCGGCGCGTGTCTGCGAACCGCCGACGCAATGGGTGTACACGCTGTCATCGCGCCGAAAGACAAAAGCGCGGGGCTGAACGCCACCGTCAGCAAAGTCGCTTGCGGCGCGGCGGAAACCGTCCCCTACATCACCGTAACCAACCTCGCCCGCACCCTGCGCGAGCTGAAAGAATACGGCATCTGGATCATCGGCACCGACATGGGCGGCGACGCCGACCTCTACCATTGCGACCTGCCCGACAGCGCGGCATGGGTGATGGGCAACGAAGGCGAAGGCATGCGCCGCCTGACGCGCGAACATTGCGACATGCTGGTGTCGATACCCATGTTCGGCACGGTCGAAAGCATGAACGTCTCCGTCAGCGCAGGCATGGTGTTGAGCGAAACGCGCCGGCAAAGAGTGTTGAAAGCAGAAAAATAGGACTTAGGTTTGCGTACAAAAAACGTCGTCTGAAAACTGGAAATGCGGTTTTCAGACGACGTTTTTTCATGGGCGGGTCAGTGCCGTCATGCTTGCACGTCCTGAATCCGTCAGTCTGCCATTAAAGTAATCTTCAAACACTTTTGAACATTGCAAGTCCGGATTTCCGCTGCGGTATAGGTATTTTTACAATATTGACGGATTAACTTCCCCTACATAGCAAACGTCGTCTGAAAACCAAATTTCCAGTTTTCAGACGACGTTTTATTCAGAAGCTATTCTGTTTATCCTACCATTTCATCGACTTTGCGTTGATAGCTTTTCAACAGTTCCGCCGAGCGGGCAAAGCGTTCGGTTTCGTCGTCTGAAAGTTGCAGGTCAATGATGCGTACCGCGCCTTGGCGGTTGACGACGGTCGGTACGCCGATATACACACCGTTTTGTCCGAACTCGCCTTCAAGCAGGGTAGAAACGGGCAACACGACGCCTTGATTGTGCAGGATGGCGTTGGAGATACGACTCAAGCCCATACCGATGCCGTGGCTGGTCGAACCTTTGGCGGCGATGACTTCGTAGGCGGCATTGCGCACGTTGTTATAGATTTTGTCCATACGCTCCTGCCCGTCTTCTGATTGTTCCAACATCTTCTGAACCGACATACCGGCGATGTTGGCGGTACTCCAAAGCGCAATGATGCTGTCGCCGTGTTCGCCGATCATCATGGCATCGACGCTCCAAGGCGCGACGTCGAATTCGTTGCCCAGACAGACGCGGAAACGGGCGGAGTCAAGGATAGTGCCCGAGCCGATAACGCGCTCTTTGGGCAGGCCTGAAAAGCGCAGGACGGCATAAGACAGTACGTCCACCGGATTGGAGGCGACCAAGAAGATACCGTCAAAGCCCGAAGCCATGACTTTCGAAACGATGTCGCGGAAGATGCGCAGGTTTTTGTCGATTAAGTCCAAACGGGTTTCGCCGGGAGCCTGCGCCGCGCCCGCACAAATACACACGATATCTGCATCCGAGCAATCATCGTAATCGCCGACGTAAATACGTGCGGGCGAGGCGGCATAAGGCATTCCGTGGCGGAAGTCGCGCGCTTCGCCTTCCGCGCGCGTACGGTTGATGTCGATTAAAACCATATCGTCGCACAAGGCTTGGTTGAGCATGGAATAGGCGTAGCTGACACCGACCGCGCCTAAGCCTACAACCACTACTTTATTACCAACTTTTTTCATATTTATTCCTGTTTGTTTGTAAATAGTAATTATTAATAGCACCAAGGCAGAGTGCCGTCAAATTTCAGACGATCTGTTTGCTTTGTAGCGGATTGTAGTGGAAAAATAAGCACATAAGGTATTTACCGGTCAGGGCGGGAGCAATGGCAAGAAAAGCAGAAAAGAGGATTGATATAATGCAGTATATTTATTTTGATTTAAATCATGAATATCATCATAAAATCGTTATAGTATAACTTATGGAGTGTATCCGAAGATTCGAACGGATTTTGTTTGCAGACATTGCCGCCGAAATACGGAGGCACAATAGTCATGAATCATGATAATGAAAGGAAACGAATGAAAGCGAAATCTTTATTGGCGGTTTTGGCTGCCACCTGCATTTTGTCCGCTTGCAGCAGCGCAGGCAGCAGTTTGGCGGACGGATTGACCAAGCCGTTTGATCCTAATGTAAAAGATTGGAAGCAACTGACTGTTTCCGAATCTGTTCCCGACGGCGGCGTACTGGAGTTGACCGACAGGGGCAGTAAAACCCAAACCCTGAAAAAAGGCGGGGTTTTGGATACGGGTTATCTGAAAAACGACCGTGTTTCCGATTTTGACTATGTGAAAAAAATCAATGTAAACGGACAACTCATCGAATTGGAACGCGGTGATTTCTTGGTGTATAAACAAAACCATTCCATCGTTGCCGCCACTTTGGCAAAGCAGAAAACTAATCCGGCAGATGGGGTGCGTTCCGAGGCCTTCGATTTTCATGTTAATGAAATTCAAGGGCAGGACATTGCTTTCGGTAATCTGCCTAAATTGGGACAAATAAACTACAAAGGTATCGCGTTCAACGGCGATGACCGCAGCGGGCGTTTGTCTTATACGGTTGATTTTGAGAAGAAACAAGGCAGCGGCAGCATCAGCGGAATGTATAGCGGCTATAACGTCGAATTGGCGAAAACCGATATTCAGGCCATGGCTAACGGCTCAGGCTTGAGCGGCAAAGCCATGAAGGACGGTGTAGAAAAAGGTAGTTACGAGCTGAAGCTTTTCGGCAGTAAAGCCGAAGAAATTGCCGGTAAGGCTAAAGTCAACGACGGCGGTAAAATTCAGGAAATCGGTTTGGCCGGTAAGAAAGAGTAAGGTAGGACATTTCTCAGTCTGACGGACAAGGTCGTCTGAAACCTTTATTTTAGATAAAAGGTTTCAGACGACCTTTTTGTATCGGCAATTTGGAAAATATAGCTAAATTATAGTGGATTAAATTTAAATTAGGACAATGCGATGAAGCCGCAGACAGTACAAATAGTACGGCAAGGCGAGGCAACGCCGTACTGGTTTAAATTTAATCCACTATACTTTATTTTCGATACGCAACTTACCGGGAATGACGGAATTTGATGGCATGCTGTATTTAAAGTTAAGTATGTTTGCTATATGGTTTGTAGGAGTGGATGCTTTGGACTCAAACAACTTTCATGATGCGTTCGATTTCATGCCAAAAGCCGTCGGGGCGCAATTCGAGTTTGGCGATTAAGCCGCTTTCGATTTGGCGGACGTCTCGCTCGGACAGGGTTTGCGCCTCGGTAACGCGGGCGGGGGCAAGGTATGCCATGCGGTCGATGAGGTGGTAACGTGCGCCGTCGTGGGTCGGATATGTCGACCAGTCTCGGATAAAGACGCCGCGCCAGCAGTATGGGTTCAACGGGGCTTCGGCGGAATCTGCACCGATGGAGAAAAAGCCGATGCCACGTATTATTGAGGCGGGTTGCGGCGCGTCGGGGAGGCGGTTTTGCCGCAGGGTTTCGCTGCCATTGGAGGATTGAAACAGGGCGAGTTGGCGGGGCAGTTTGGCGGCTTTGGTGGCGAGGGTGTCTTTGGCATTGAGTCCATGCATCTCTGCGGATTTGCCGCTGTCGCTGCCGTAATATTTGCAGGTCAGTTCGATGTGGTAGGGTTTGCCGTTGATGGAGGTGATGAAATCGGCGACGCCTTGCGTGAGGTCGTCTGAAAACACGGGCAGATTATAGGCGTGCAATTCGGTATGCGGCGCGTGGGTGAACCAAAATGCGAGCAGGCGTTCGGCGTAGATGCCGAGTCGGTTGCCGAAGGGGGCGTGTTCGGCGAGATAGTCGTTGAGCGGGGCGGGATTACCGTCCAAATCCAAAAGATAGCGGAAGCCGCGTTCGTCCAACAGTTCGCGCACGCTCAGTTCACAGCCGCTTTGCCAAAGCGGCGGAGCGGTCAGCAGGGTGGCGAGGTCGCGGACGGACGGGGTGGCGAGTTTCCACCAAAGGGCATCTAGGGCGTAGTTCATGGCTGTATCTGGTTGATAGTTTGGCTGAGGTTGTCTGAAAACTTGTAATCAAGTTTTCAGACGACCTTTTTCAGTCTTTCTTCTTCAAACGATGGCTGACGGTATTGAAAAAGCCGCGCAGGATGTCGATGTCTTCGGTTTGCGTGTTGGCGCGGCCGAACAGGCTTTGCATTCGGCGCATCAGGCGTTCGCTGTTGCGGCGGTTGAAGAAGCCGATGTCGTCCATGACGCTTTCCATGTGGGCGACCATGCCTTTGATTTGCTCGTGGGTGGCGGCGTGGTCTTCTTGTTGCAGGTGGGTCATGGGCATATCGGTCTGACTGAAGATTTCGTAGCACACGACCTGAACGGCTTGGGCGAGGTTGAGCGAGAAATAGTCGGGATTGCCGTTGATGGTCATCAGGCGGTTGCAGGCCTGCACTTCTTCGATGCTTAAGCCGAAGGTTTCGTTGCCGAAGACGAGGGCAACTTGTTCTCCGCGTTGTGCCGCCTGCAATAATTCGGGAACCAGTTCGCGCGGGGTTTGCAGCGGTGCAGTGATTTCGCGGCGGCGGCTGGTAAGGGCGCAGGCGAGCGTGGTGTTGACGAGGGCTTCGTCGAGTGTGGCGGCAATCACGGCGTTGTGCAATACGTCTGCCGCACCGGAAGCGAGAATGAAACTTTCCTCCGGCAGTTGGAAGTCTTGCGGGTTTTCGGGGTTGAAAACAGGCGGTTGTCCGGTCATCGGCGTGGACATTAAATTCGGGGCAACGATGGTGAGATTGTGCAGCCCCATGGTCTTCATGGCGCGGGCGGCAGAGCCGATATTGGCGGGATGGCTGGTGCGGGTGAGGATGATGCGGATGTTGCCGAGATAGTCGGGCAATTCAGGCTTGGTTGAAGTCATGTTTTGTTTTCGGTTTGTTCGGGAATCGGGTATAATGCGCCATCTTTTTGTTTTCAGACGACCTTTCGCCTTGGGGCTTGAGAGGTCGTCTGAAATGTTCTTTAACAACGTCGGAAACGTACAAACGTTGCGTTCGGTGCAGATGCGCCGGACGGTATTTTACCTGATTTAGAAAGAAAACCCATGAATCCGTTTTTAAATACCGCTTTCAAAGCCGCCCGCAAAGCCGGGCAGATGATGATCCGCGCAAGCGGCAATCTGGATGCCGTCAAAGTTGACAGCAAGGCATTTAACGATTTCGTTTCCGACGTTGACCGCAATTCTGAAATGATTTTGGTGGAAGCGCTTAAAGAAGCCTATCCGCATCACAAAATCACTTGCGAAGAAGGCGGTTCTCACGGCAAAGCCTCCACGGAATACGAATGGATTATCGATCCGCTCGACGGCACGACCAACTTCTTACACGGCCATCCCCAATACGCGATTTCTATGGCACTGCTGCACAAAGGCGTGTTGCAGGAAGCTTTGGTGTACGCACCTGAACGTAACGATGTTTACATGGCTTCGCGCGGCAAAGGCGCGTTGCTCAACGACCGCCGTATCCGTGTTTCTTCCCGCATTGAGTTGAACCGCTGCTTGATCGGTACCGGCTTCCCTGTTGTCGACCAAAGCATGATGGACAAGTATCTGGCTATTTTGAAAGACTTTTTGGCAAAAACGGCCGGAGGTCGCAGAGAAGGCGCGGCTTCGTTGGATTTGTGCGCCGTGGCGGCCGGCCGTTTGGACGGTTTCTTCGAGTTCAACCTCAAACCTTGGGATATTGCCGCAGGCGCGCTGATTGTGCAGGAAGCCGGCGGTATCGTTACCGATATGTCCGGCAATGAAGGCTGGCTGGAAAGCGGCGATATTGTGGCAGCCAATCCGAAAGTGCTGGCGCAGATGCTGCAAATTATTGCCGGACATCTGTAAAACAGGAGGTCGTTTTCAGACGACCTTTTGTCCGTCTTAATACGGTGTCGTGATTTAGCAATATTAGGAATATCATCCATGTTACTTTCAGGGGCATATAACTACCTTTTGTCGCAATCTGAAAACAGAGATTCCGATTAATGATAATATGCTCAAAGAATTGATTTGCAAAAGGCCGCGCCTCTGCCAATCAGATAAATGACGAACCGTATTGCTGTGAATAATATGAAGAAAAAAACATTTTTGAATCGTCCTGAGTCATCCATCCTTCGCGCTGGCAAGCTTGCTGCCGCAGTTTGTGCGGCGGTGTGTGCGACAACAGCGCAGGCGTATCCTTTGCAGGCTATTTTAAGGGATGCCATGGTGTCCGATCCGATTGTGAAGGAAGCGAAAGCGACCGAAGATTCGGCAAAAAGCACAACAAAGGCAACCCGTGCTCGGCATTATCCTGTGTTGACGCTGACGGGTACCAAAGTTTTGGCGCAGAAAAACAAATATTCCAGCAGCGATATGAGTGACGGTGTTGGCATACGCGGAACTGTGAATGTTTATTCATGGGGTGCCATCAATGCGGCGGTACGGCGCGATAAAAATAGAGAGCAATACTATCATCAGCGCTATTTTGAAAATCAGGAACGCTTGGGCAGCGACATCGGCAAGCTCTATTTGACCGCATTGCGCGCGAAAGAAATCCTGCGCATCAACCGTCAAAGTCTAGTTCGGCACAATAATCTTCTGAAAGATTTGAACATTATCGTGAAATACGACAGCGGCCGCCGTTCCGAACTCATCGAAGCGCGTGCGCGCCAGTTGCAGGTCGAATCATCAATCGCGCAACAACAGCGTACGATGGAATTGGCGTTGAGCCGCTTGTCACGCTACACCGGACGGCAGTTGACGGCAGAGGATTTGGAAGATCCGTTTGCCAACGACAGCGCGGAATCATTGGTTCGCCGTTTCAAAACCGCCGATAACAACACCAATCCTTCCTATCGGGCGCAAGTGGCAGAACGCGACAGCGTGAAGGCAGATTTGGACGTTTCCAAAGCAGAACGTCTGCCCGCCGTAAATTTGGAAGGTAATGCGAACCGCGACAACAGACAGCTTTATCTGAATGTGGCATGGAATGTCTTGGACGTTGCCGCGCGCCATAATGTACAGAAAAATGCCGATGCGTTGATTGCTGCCGAATCGAAATCCGAGCAGATTATGCGCGACATTACCGAGAAAACCCAAACCGCCGAAATCGACATGCGCGAGAGCGAACGCCGTGCCGATATTGCCGCGCAACATATTGCCGCTCAAAAAGACGTGGTTAAAACTTACGAGCTGCAATTCAAAATCGCCCGCCGCACGCTGACCGACGTTTTGGGCGCATACAACGAATTGTCCAGCATCGAGCAGGAAAGCATTTCGGCGCGCAACGATTTCCGCGATGCCGCGTTGGATTATTTGGCTGCGCAGGCGCAAATGGCGAATTGGGCAGGCTTGAAGCAATAACATAAAATCTTAACATCATTACTCATTACGCGAATTATCATGAAAGCAATCATTGAACATATTGTGTTGGTTACCCGTCTCTTAGGGGCGCCTGTGTCAGAAGCCGCGCTGACGGCAGAGGTGGTGCGGGATAAAAAACTCAATGTCAACTATCATTCTCTCGTCGAAGTTTTACGCAGCCACGGCTTTGAAAACACATTGTCCAAGCGCAATCTGGAAGACATTCCTTCGCTTGCCGTTCCTGTGATGATCATTCTTCACAACGAAGAAGCCGCCGTCATTACGAACATCGAAGGTTCGGGTCGCAACAGAAAATATCATATCCGTCAGGTAGATGGCTTGGAACAGCAGCTTGATCATGACCAGCTTTCCGGTCTGTATCTGGGTTACTGTTGGTTTATCAAGCCTAAAATGGCGGCGGACACCCGTTCCGAACTGCCCGAATATCACCTTCCCAAAGCATGGTTTTGGAAAGTCATTTGGCGTTTCCGCAGCTATTACTATCAAGTGATTTTGGCGACCGTCATCATCAACTTCCTCGCTTTGGTCAGCTCGTTGTATGTCATGAACGTGTACGACCGCGTCATTCCCAACCAAGCCTATGAAACCCTGTGGGTTTTGAGTATCGGTGTTGTCCTCGCCATTTTGTTCGAATTTGCCGCCAAGATGATACGCGGTCATTTGACCGACATCGCTGGTAAAAAAGCCGACCTGATTATCAGCTCTGCCTTGTTCCGTCGCGTGATGGCATTGCGCCTCGCCGACCGTCCTGCTTCGTCCGGCTCATACGCCAACAACCTGCGCGAATTTGAATCAGTACGCGAATTCATGACCAGCGCGAGCCTGTTGACTTTGGTGGACTTGCCGTTCCTATTGCTGTTTATCTTTGTTATTTCGATAGTCGGTGGCAAATTGGCTTTGGTTCCTTTGGCCATCATTCCGATTGTCGTTATTGTCGGCTTCATCGTCCAACGCCCCTTGTCGCGCCACATTAACGAATCCATGAAAGAAAGTTCGCAACGTTCAGGCCTTGCCGTAGAAGCCATCGAAGGCATCGAAACCCTGAAAACCAACAACGCGACTTCATGGGCGCAACAACGCTGGGACGAATACACTGCCAAAACCTCCGCTTCATCCATCAAAGTTAAAGACACCAGCAATTTCATGGTCAACTTCGCCGTTGCCATGCAGCAACTCAATACTGTCTTTTTGGTCGTTGTCGGTACCTATCTGATTCATGCTGATAACCACGCAGAACGAATCACTATGGGTGCGCTGATTGCCTCAGTCATCCTGTCCGGTCGCGCGTTGGCTCCGCTGGCTCAAGTTGCCGGTCTTGCTACCCGCTTCCAACAAGCGAAGTTAGCATTAAAAGGCGTGAACGATATTGTTTCCCGCCCGATCGAGCGCAGCCCCGAGCGCAAATACATTACTTTGGACAACGTTCAAGGCAATATCGCCTTTGAAAACGTAACGTTTAAATACAAAAACGAAAGCAACAACGCGGTTGACGAGTTGCGCATCAACATCCGACCCGGTGAAAAAGTCGGTATTCTCGGACGCATCGGCAGCGGTAAAAGTACCATGTTGAAGCTGGCGAGCGGTCTGTACGATACCGAAAAAGGCAACGTAACCCTCGACGGCGTCGATATGCGCCAACTCGATCCGAACTTCCTGCGTAACCAAGTCCTCCTGTTTAGCCAATCTCCACGCCTCTTCTTGGGCACATTGCGCGAAAACATGGATTTGGCGCGTGCCGACAGCTATTCAACCGATCAAGACCTGCTGACCGCACTTAAACGCTTCGGTCTAGATCAAATCATCCGCAACCATCCGAGAGGCTTGGATATGCCTTTGGGTGAAGACGGCTTGGGTCTGTCTGGCGGTCAAAAACAAATCATTGCCCTCGCACGCATGACGCTGCGCGACCCTAAAGTCGTCCTTTTGGACGAACCGACAACAAGTCTCGACCAAGGTACCGAACGCATGGCATTAAACGCTATCGCCCAATGGGGACGCAACCGCACCATGCTCTTGGTAACCCACCGTCCGCAAGTGCTGCAAATCGTTAACCGCATCATCGTGATGGAAAACGGCAAAGTCGTTATGGACGGTCCGCGTGATTTAGTCTTGCAAAAACTGATGCAAAACGAGCAAAACAAAGTCAAAGCAGCACAACAAGCGCAGGAAAACCAACGTCCCGGCGAAGCGGCGCAAGCATGACGAAAAGGGAAAAGGTCGTCTGAAAACACGTAGAAAGCGTTTCAGACGACCTCTTTGAAAACAACAAACAGATACCGAAGATTCATCATTATGAGCGAAAACAACGTTAAATCCAAAGACCTGCATCTTATTAACGATTTGAATGCAGCCTTACAAAAAGAAAAACACAGCGGCCAATTTTGGGTCATCATCCTGTTTTTCCTGCTGCTCGTCGTCTTTGTCGTATGGGCATACAACAGCACCGTCGAAGAAGTAACCCGCGGCAACGGCAACGTCATCCCCAGCAGCCGTGAACAAGTCATCCAAAGTCTGGACGCAGGCGTCATTACCCAAATGATGGTTAAAGAAGGCGATTTGGTTGAAAAAGACCAAATTCTGCTAAAGCTCGATGACACCCGCAGCCTTGCCGTTTTACGCGAGAGCGAAGCCAAAGTCCAAAACCTCGAAGCCACCATCGCCCGCCTGAAAGCTGAAGCCTACGGCGGCAAACTTACTTTCCCTAAAAACGTCAGCCCTGAACTTCGTCGCCGCGAAACCGCCGCATATAATGCCCGTCGCCAAGCCATGACCGATGCCGTACAAAGTTTGGTACAAAGCAAAGCGGCGCTTGATCGCGAAATCGCCATTACTGCACCTATGGTGGCACAAGGTGTCATGTCCGAAGTCGAACTCCTCAAAATGCGCCGCGAATCCAGCGATTTGACCCTGCAAATTGCCGAACGCCGCAACCGATACAGAGCAGATGCCAACAACGAACTTGTCCAATCCGAGTCCGAGCTGGCGCAATCCAAAGAAAACATGGCAATGCGCGCCGACCCGGTTGACCGCTCCCAAATCCGCGCCCCCATGCGCGGTATCGTCAAAAACATCAAAATCAATACCATCGGCGGCGTAGTCAACCCAGGCGAAGAAATCATGCAAATTGTCCCTGTTGACGACAAACTTCTCGTCGAAGCCTATATCCGTCCGCAAGACATTGCCTTTATCCGCGCAGGACAGCCTGCTTTGGTTAAAGTCAGCGCATATGACTATTCCATCTATGGCGGTCTGGACGGCAAAGTTACCCTCGTCGGCGCCGATACCGTCAGCAACTCCATGCAAAGCCGCGCCAACGACTTGAAACTCGACCCCAACCAAGTTTACTACCGAGTCATCGTCCAAACCGAGAACAGCACTCTGAAAGACAAAAACGGTAAAGACATGCCGATTATCCCCGGTATGGTTGCTACGGTGGATATTAAAACCGGTGAAAAAACTATCTTCCAATACCTGATCAAACCGATTACCCGTATGAAACAGGCATTGAGCGAGCGTTAATTTCATCAAATAAAACTTATTTAGCAGTCAAAAGGTCGTCTGAAAATGTATTTCAGACGACCTTTTTGTCGGATAGGGGAGTATTGGCAGTCCTCACTTCTATTTGTACGGGAATAAGGTTTTACAGTATTTTCATTTCGATCCGCTTCTTTTACGAATATAACGAAATCATCTTTTTTTAAAACCAAGCATTCTTTCCCATTTTCAGACGACCTCATTAAAGTAACGTGCAATCCGAGAATTAAGGAAAGAACCATGACCGCAACCACCGCCCCGCTTTTGCGCTTCATCACTGCCGGCAGCGTCGACGACGGCAAATCCACCCTCATCGGCCGCCTGCTCTACGACAGCAAAACCCTGCTGACCGACCAGCTCGACAAACTCAACCGCGCTGCCGAAAACGGCGAAACGCCCGACTTCGCCAGCCTCACCGACGGCCTTGCCGCCGAGCGCGAACAAGGCATCACCATCGACGTCGCCTACCGCTATTTCGCCACGCCCAAGCGCAAATTCATCATCGCCGACACGCCCGGACACGAACAATACACCCGCAATATGGTAACGGGCGCATCGACCGCCGACGCCGCCATTGTCCTGATAGACGCAACGCGCGTCGATTTTTCCGGCAGCGAACCCGTCCTCCTGCCGCAGACCAAACGCCACAGCGCGATTCTGAAACTCTTGGGCTGCCCTAACATCATCGTCGCCGTCAACAAACTCGACCTGCTCGACTTCGACGAAGCCAAATATCAGGCCATTACCGCAGCCTACCGCAAGCTGGCGGAACAAATCGGCCTCCAAGCCCAAATCCACTTTCTGCCCATCAGCGCGTTAAAAGGCGACAACATCGTCAACGCCAGCAGCCAAACCCCGTGGTATCAAGGTTTGCCACTTTTACCCCTACTCGAAAGCCTGCCCGTCAACCGTCAAAACGCCACCGACCAAGCCGCCCATTTCCCCGTGCAGCGCGTCGCACGGCAAGACGGCAGCAGCAGCGACGACTTCCGCGGCTATCAAGGCAGGCTGGAAGCAGGCCGTCTGAAAACAGGCGACGAAATCAAAGTCCTGCCTGGCGGACACACCGCCAAGATTGCCGAAATCTACAATCCAAACGGCAAAACCGAATCCGCCGAAGCGGGCGAAGTGCTGACCGTCACACTCGACACCGATCTCGACATCTCGCGCGGCAACAGCATCGCCGCCGCCGACAGCCCCGTCGCGCCCGAACAGCAGTTCCAAGCCGCGCTGTGCTGGTTCGACGACATCCCGCTCAACCTGCGCCGCAAATACCTGCTGAAACACACCACCCAAACCACGCCCGTCAAAATCAGCGCGATTTCCTACGTTTGGGACGTGAACACCCTCAGCCGCGTCGAATCCGCCGACACGCTCAAGCTCAACGACATCGGCAGCGTCAGCCTCAAAACCCAGCAGCCGATCGCCGCCGTACCCTACGAAGAAAACCATGCCCTCGGCGCGTTCATCCTGATAGACGAAGCCACCAACCACACCGTCGCCGCAGGCATGATAAGCAAGGCTGACCAAGCGGACAGTTTTGAAATTTGAAACAGGGCATCTTGAATTGAAGAGATCGTCTGAAACACCGAAACAGGGTTTTCAGACGACCTCTTTAGTATGGAAGATTAAGGCAGGGAACATGGCAGGTCGGCTTTAAGCCCTGCGGCTTTGCTTTGTCCTCATCCAACGCGGTGGAAAATTACAGTGAATTAAAATAACGAAATCGCGGCATGGCATTTTTTATTTGGATGCATGGTAAAAGGTCGTCTGAAATCGGAAAGGAAGGTTTTCAGACGATCTCTCATGACGGCTCGTCTGAATCAAACAGGCTTTTGCATGCATACAGCAGCCCGCCCGCCAATACGGCAAGGCCCACCGCCGCCCAATACGCATCGGCATAGCCGACCACCTTTGCCAGCCGCAGGGCGGCAAACCCCGCCGCGTAGCTGCCGAGCAGGACGACGGAGAATTGCAGGCTGCTGTCGAGTGCGGCGGTGGCGCGGTCGGATTTGTCCATCACCAACGCCAGTATCACCGGCAGCAGCAGCGTGTAGCTCAGGCTCAGGGCGATGATTTGCGCGGTCGGCAGCCAAGGGTGGACGCGGGCGAGCGCGTCGATGGCGGTCATGGACGCCAAAAGCGGCAGTTGCAGCGCGTAGAGCAGGAACACGAGTTTGCGGCGCGGATAATTGCGCGAAAACCAGCCCGATAGCGGCGTAACAATCAGGCAGGCAACAGGAATACCCACCGCCAGAATTCCGCCCGTCTGCTTCGGGGTGAAGCCCAAATCCGCCAGTTTGGGCACAAAAGTCGCCGCTGCAAACGCATACGGCGCGGCAACGGCAAACAGCAGCACCAGCCACCGCCAGCCCGTTTCAGGCTGCCGCCAAAAGGAGACCAGCCGTGCCGCCAACGCCGTCAAACCGCCTTGCGCCGTCGGGCTTTCCGGCTCGCGGTAGCACAAGAGTTGCAGCAGCATCAGCAGGGTGAACGCCAGCATAAAGCCCGCCGCCGCCGTCTGCCCGTATTCCTGATACAGCCACAACACCAGCGCGCCGCCGATCATCTTGCCGCCGCGCGCCGCCATCGTCTGAATCACGCCGCCGAAACCGCGTTCGCGGTGCGGCAGGACGATGCACGACAAGCCCAGCATAGCGCAGCCGTACACCGCCGACATTGCCGAGAGCAAAGCGCAGCAGGTCAAAAGCAGTGGGAAGTTCTGCGTGATGTCGGTGCAGGCCATCAGCCCAAACACTGCCGAAAGCCCCAGCGTCGCCGCCAGCAGCCAGCCGCGAAACCGCCCGAACCGTCCCGCCGGCCGCCGCTCCATCAGCGCGGCAAACAACACCTTCGCCGCTTCGATACCGCCGATTAAATGTATCCAGCTCAGTTGGTTCAGGCTGTAACCGTGGTTTTTCAAAATAGCGACCAGCGCGACCAGATAAAAACCGGTCAGCGTGAATTTGTAGGTGCTGCCGCCGATAAGCAGCAGCCAGTCGCGCGGGGCGGGGAATGTCGGGGTTTGTTGGGACATGGATGGCTCCCTATTGCGAGTGTACGGGAATGATGTGGGTGCGGTAGGTCGTCTGAAAAATGTTTCAGACGACCTATGGCTCTGTTCTACATTTTCAAGCAGTTTTTCAGACGACTTTCGGGGGCTGTCTGAAATGGAAAAAAGCAGCCCCTTTTTATCCTTTCATCACCCGAAACGTCAGATTAATCCGCGGCTCTTGGATGCGGGTGCTTTTCAGGATGGTGTGCAGCCAGTGTTTCTGCGTTTCGCCATGCATCACAATGAGCTGTCCGTGTTCCAGCCACATTTCGCGTTTTTCCTTGCTTTCTTTGTGTTTTAAGGCAAATTTGCGCGTTGCGCCGAGGCTGAGGGAGGCGATGGCACTGTCTTTGACCAGCCCCTGCCCTTCGTCGCTGTGCCACGCCATGCCTTCGTTGCCGTTGTTGTAGCGGTTGAGCAGGCAGGAGTTGAAGCGGGTGGGGCAGATGTCGGCGATGGCGGCTTCCACGCGGTTTTTGAGTTCGGGCAAGACGCCATTCCACGGCAGGGCGATGCGGTTTGCGCCGGAATAGCCGTAGTTGTAGGACGTGTCTCCGTACCACGCGACTTCGCGGGCAGTGATGATGTGCTTGCCGAATATCACGGCTTCGTCGTGCCGCCAGGGAATATCACGCTGCAAAATTTCAAAATAACGGTCAGCTTCGGCGGCGGTGAAAATCCGTCCGAAATCGCTGACGATGCCGTCGTAGGGCAGGAGGTTGGCGTACGGGTTGGCGGTTTCGGGGAAGAGGTCAAACATCATCAGCGTCTCCCAATTCGTGAGCCAATATCGCCATTTTGCGCCCGCGTTGCCAGCGGTAGCCGCCGATGATGCCGCTTTCGCGGATGACGCGGTGACAGGGGATGAGTAATGCAACGGGATTCTGTCCGACGGCCGTCCCTACGGCGCGCACGGCGTTGGGCGAACCGACGGCCTGCGCCACTGTGCCGTAGCTTTGCAGGCTGCCTGCGGGAATATCGAGCAGCGCCTGCCAGACTTTGAGCTGGAAGGGCGTGCCTTTGATGTGCAGGGTAACGCTGCCGCCGCAACGGTCGGACGGGCTGCCGAATGCTTTTGCGGCTTGGCGGTGGCACTCGGTTTCCCGCTCAACCAGGCGGGCGTTCGGGTACTCGGCGCGCAATTCGTCCAGGGTAGCAGAGAGGTCGTCTGAAAAACGCATGAAACAGATGCCTTTGTCTGTCGCTGCCGCCAGCAGGTCGCCGAAGGGGCTGGGAATCAGACAGTAATCGATTTGCAAGCCCGCACCGCCGTTTTTGTATTCGCCCGGAGTCATTTTTTCGATGTTTATAAACAAATCGTGCAGCCGCCCCGTGCCGCTCAGTCCGCCGCAATGCGCCGCATCCGACACGCTTTCGCTGTTTTTCAGGGCTTCTTTGGCACGGCTGATACTGATGTGTTGCAGCATTTTTTTCGGACTGATGCCCGCCCATGCGGAAAATTCGCGCTGCAAATGTTCGGGACTGACGTGCACTGCCGCCGCCACCTGCGCCAAATCGGGCTGCTCGGCGGCATGGTCGTAAAGGTATTCGATGGCGCGGGCAATGCGGAGGAATTGGCGGGTTTGATTTAAGTTCATAAATTATCCTGTCGTTGTATGGGATAGGATAGCCTGAAAGCCGACAAGAAACGACCCGATTGTTGATGGAAAGATTGTTTGTCTGTCTGAAATTCATCAATAATCGGGTCGTCTTTATATCGCGGCTTCCTTAAACTTGCATCGTCTTTAACCGCATATGTAAGGAACGTTATGTCAAGCTTATTGAATTTGAACAATAAAACCGCCGCCGTTATCGGCGCGTCGTCGGGTATCGGTCGCGCGGTTGCACTGCTGTTGGCGGAGCACGGCGCAAACGTTGTCTTATGTGCCCGCCGTGCCGACAAACTGGAAGAAACCGCCGCACTGATACGCGCACGCGGCGGACGGGCTGTTGCCGTGGCAGGTGACGCAGTGCTGCCTGAAACGCACGAAGCCGTCGTCCATGCGGCAGAGCAAGAGTTCGGCAGCTTGGATATCGCCGTGAACAACGCGGGCATCATCGGAGCGTACAAACCCTTGGCGGAACTTTCGCCCGAAGAGTGGCGGGTAACGCTGGACGGTAACCTAACCGCTGCCTTTCTCGGCGCGCGCAGCCAAATTCCCCTTATGCTCGCACGCGGTGGTGGCGCGATTGTGTTCACGTCCAGCTTTGTCGGCACCAGTTGTGCCCTGCCTAACAAAACCGCCTACGGCTGCGCCAAAGCCGCACTTGCCGCTCTGGCAAAAGGCATTACCGCCGACTATGCAGCCCAAGGTATCCGCGCCAATGCCCTGCTTCCCGGCGGTACGGATACGGAAATGATGACTACCGACCCGCAGCAGCGGGCATGGGCGGAAGGGTTGCATGCGGTCAAACGCATCGCCCGCCCCGAAGAAATTGCCGCCGCGATTTTGTTCCTCGTCAGCCCGATGGGCAGCTTTGTAACGGGTACGGCGTTGTTTGCGGACGGCGGAAATTCGGCGGTGAAGTAAGAGACCGCCTGAAGATTACACGCTTCGGCTCAAATCTGCCAAAAACGCCTGCCGCTGTTCGTCGGTGGATTTGTCCATATTGCCGAAGTTGAGCCACCGGCGTTTGGCGATACCGATGCCTTTGAGCGTGTGTCCCACCATCGCTTTGCCGATGCCGTTGCCGCCAAACCATTTCAGATACCATGTGGGGGCGGTGGACGTGCTGATGACCAGTGCTTCTTTGATGTGGGATAGGTTGCCTTTCAGGCCTGTGGCAGTCGGGACGTAAGCGAGTGTCTTTAGGAAAACTTTGTCTTCAAATCCTTTGACGATGGCGGGCATATCCGCCCACCAGATCGGAAAGATGAAAATCAGGCGGTGGGTGGTTTTCAAGAGTTCCTGATAATGTAAAACCAGCGGGTCAAGGGCTTTGCCTTGGTTGAACAAGGCAAGCTCTTCTTTGGTGTAGGCGGGGTTGAAACCGTCTGCGTATAAGTCGATCAGTCGGTATTTTTCGCCTTTTTTGTCCAACAGTTGCTGCACGCGCCGCAAAATGCCGTGATTGAAGCTTTGATCATAGGGATGGGCATAAATGATTGTGGTAAATGACATTTTTGTACTCCTAAAAGTCAGTTGCCGAGTGTTCCCATGCTATCAAACGAATGTCGGTTTGCTCAAATCTGTATCGGACAGGCAAGGCTGAATGATATAGTGGATTAACTTTAAACCAGTACGGCGTTGCCTCGCCTTAGCTCAAAGAGAACGATTCTCTAAGGTGC
>NZ_CEXQBZ010000129.1:0-26654 GCF_982712965.1 Neisseria flava
TAATGTATATTTGCTCATAAAAAAACTGCACCTTGTGAGTTGGAGGGGATGTCCAACTTTTGGGGTGCAGTTCAAACTTCAGACGACCTTTGCTGTTTGATTATACGGTTAGCTGCCCATCAATTTTAAACGCTGACCCGGAGTAACGGTTCGGGTATTTTTATTCCAGCGGCGGATATCGTTGACATCTACGTTAAAGCGGTTGGCAATCGTATTGAGTGTATCGCCTCTACGGACTGTATAAGAAACATTTTGAATGTTGTTTTTACGGGTTTTGACCGGAGCCGCGCTAACGCGTAACAGCTGACCCTTGCGGATGTTGCTGCCTTTGATATTGTTGGCCACAATCAAATCGGCAACGCTTAAGTTGTAGCGTTTAGAGATATTGAACAAAGTATCTCCATCAGTCACGCGGTGCATACCTGCCATAGTTGTCGGCTGTGCAGATGATTGATTATTTGCTCTTGCCAGTCGTGCTTCAGTACGGCTTTGATGCTTGGCAATATTTTCGGCAATGCGTTCGCTGCGTGCTTTGGCTGCATCAACTTCTTGATGAAGCGTATCGATATTTTGAGCAACAGTGGTTTGATCCTCTTCTGCTTTTTGCAGACGTGAATCAGCATTGGCAAGCAATGCCATCATTTGGTCAGGTTCTTCGACTGTCGAAGGAGTGGAAGGGGCAGCTGATTTTGCGGATGCCACGACCTGCGGCTCTGTTAAGGTGAAGGCAGGTTGTGCAAGCTCGGCTGCCGCAATGACAGTTGTGTCCGCAGCAGTTTTTGCTTCCGTGGATTGTACGGTTTGAACGCGTTCTACACGGGGTTGGGCGGTTGTAACGGTATCGACGGTAATAGGGGTAGTTGCAGCTTTGGTATTAGCAACAAAATCAAAGCTTGCTGGAGCTTGTTCTTGTGCAATCGTATTGGCAGGGATGACGACTGTTTTGACTGTATCGGTCTTGAGTTTTGCCGTTTGAATCGGAGCCATTGTCGGCATATTCGAACGGTAGGTATCCGGAGTATTGTCAGTATCAATGAAATTAATCATATCCTGTTTGGTCGCAGTATTATTTTGCGCAACCAAAATAGTACGTCCTTCAGACAGCGAATTGCCGTTTAAGCCGTTCAGGCGTTTGATTTCGGCAACGCTCATCCCGGCTTCTGTCGCAATCTTGTTCAGATTGGTATTGCGGGCCGATGTATAGGCATTGAAAGAGAGCAGTGTCTCGGGGTTTGCATTGCGGTAATTTTTTTCGAATGCGGATACGGCGGAAACGGGTAGCAATAATTTGCGGTTGTTTTTCGGGATGAAGACAGGTGCGTTGAAGGCAGGGTTCAATGTTAGCAGCTCGCTCTCGCTGATATTGGCAAGGCGGGCGATGGTGCTGTTGTCGATGGGTTTGTCAATACTGACTGTTTGGAAATAAGGCTGATTAGTGATTTCGCTGATATTCATGCCGAAAGTCTGGGGGCTGGCGACGATATTGCGGACAGCCAGCAATTTTGGAACGTAGTTGCGTGTTTCGTTCGGCATGCGCAGGTTTTCGTAAGTCGGCTCCAAGCCTTGTGCGCGGGCACGGTTGACGGCGCGGCCTACATTGCCTTCGCCCCAGTTGTATGCAGCCAATGCCAAAGACCAGTCGTTAAACAGCCCGTGCAGATATTGCAGGTAGTTCAGCGCGGCGTCGGTCGCGGCATATACGTCGTGGCGGCCGTCATACAAAGGTGTTTTTTCCAAGCCGAAATGACGGCCGGTTGCCGGCATGAACTGCCACAGGCCGGATGCGCCGACGTGGGATTTGGCTTTGGTGACGAATGCGCTTTCAATGAAGGGAAGAAGCGCGATCTCAGCGGGCATATTGCGTTTTTTAACTTCGGTTGCAATATGGTACATATAAGGTTTGCTACGCGTGATGGTGCGGTCGAAATAGGCACCGTTTGCGGCGAATTTGCTTTCGTGGCGGCGGACCAGCTCGGAATTGACTTCGCCCATGCGGAAGTCTTTTTTCAACGAAGCCCACAGGCTGCCGGAACCGAAAGTCTTGGCTTTGGCTTGGTCGAGAAGGGCAGAATTGAGCCGCATCATTGCCATACCTGTTTGGTTGGGAGTGGCGTTTTGTGCGGCGGCCGCGCCGGAAACGGCGGATAAACCGGACAGCGTCAGGGCGATGGTTTTCAGTTTTGCCATAGTAGTCAATTATCAATATATATTATTCAGTCTTGGAGATGTTACTGTCTGATTCATGTGAACGTCAAGGATATGAGGGTAATTTACATATGACCGGGGCTTAATGATAAAATTTGTCGCGAAAATACGGCGGTTTGCGTATATATGCCGTCAAAATCAGATTAAGCAAAAGAACATGCTATAAAGAACACCCTATGATTTCCAAAAATTCCTCCCTGCTCGATTTCGACCGCGCACACCTGCTCCATCCCTATACGTCCATGACCGACCCGTTGCCTGTTTATCCGGTGCGCCGTGCGGAGGGCGTGCATATCGAATTGGCGGACGGCACGCGGCTGATTGACGGGATGTCGTCTTGGTGGTGTGCGATACACGGCTACAATCATCCCGTTTTGAATCAGGCGGTTGAGGCGCAGATTAAACAGATGTCGCATGTGATGTTCGGCGGTTTGACGCACGGGCCGGCGGTGGAGCTGGGCAAGTTGTTGGTCGGGATTTTGCCGCAGGGGCTGGACCGTATTTTTTATGCGGACTCAGGTTCGGTTTCGGTGGAAGTTGCGCTGAAGATGGCGGTGCAGTACCAGCAGGCGCGGGGTTTGACGGCGAAGCAGAATATTGCGACGGTGCGGCGCGGGTATCACGGCGATACTTGGAACGCGATGTCCGTTTGCGATCCGGAAACGGGGATGCATTATATTTTCGGCAGTGCGTTGCCGCAGCGTTATTTTGTCGATAACCCGAAAAGCCGTTTCGACGATGAATGGGACGAGGCGGATTTGCAGCCTGTCCGCGCCTTGTTTGAAGCGCATCATGCGGATATCGCCGCCTTTATTTTGGAACCGGTCGTGCAGGGCGCGGGCGGCATGTATTTTTATCATCCGCAGTATCTTCGCAGTTTGCGCGATTTGTGCGACGAATTTGATATCGTGTTGATTTTTGACGAAATTGCCACTGGATTCGGGCGCACGGGCAAGATGTTTGCCTGCGAACACGCGGAGGTCGTGCCGGATATTATGTGTATCGGCAAGGGCTTGAGCGGCGGTTATATGACGCTGGCGGCGGCAATCACTTCGCAAAAAGTCACCGAAACGATTTCGCGCGGCGAAGCGGGCGTGTTCATGCACGGCCCGACCTTTATGGCGAACCCGCTGGCGTGTGCCGTTGCCTGCGCTTCGGTCAAGCTGCTTTTATCCCAAGATTGGCAGGCAAATATCCGCCGCATTGAAAGCATCCTGAAAGGTCGTCTGAAAACCGCATGGGACATTCGCGGCGTGAAAGATGTGCGCATTTTGGGTGCTATTGGGGTGATTGAGTTGGAAAAAGGCGTGGATATGGCGCGTTTTCAAGCGGATTGCGTGGCGCAGGGCATTTGGGTGCGCCCGTTCGGCAGGCTGGTGTATCTCATGCCGCCTTACATTATTTCAGACGACCTCTTGACCGAACTTGCCGACAAAACCGTGCAAATCTTGAAGGAACACAGAAAATGAAAGGCGTTTACTTCGTCAGCGGTATAGACACGGACATCGGCAAAACCGTCGCCACCGGCGTATTGGCAAAACAATTGTTGCAGCAGGGTAAAAGCGTGATCACGCAAAAGCCTGTGCAAACCGGTTGCCAAAACATCGCCGACGACATCGCCGTCCACCGCAAAATCATGGGCATACCCATGCAGGAAGCCGACAAGCAAAAGCTGACCATGCCCGAAATCTTCAGCTATCCCGCTTCGCCGCACCTCGCCGCCCGTCTGGACGGCAGGACTTTGGACTTGGACAAAATCCGCACCGCCACGCAGCAACTGGCGGCGCAATACGAAATCGTATTGGTCGAAGGTGCGGGCGGATTGATGGTTCCGCTGACGGAAAATCTGTTAACCATTGATTATATTCAGCAACAAGATTATCCCGTCATCCTCGTCACCAGCGGGCGGCTCGGCAGCATCAACCACACCCTGCTCAGTTTCGCCGCACTCAAACAATACGGTATCAGCCTGCACAGCCTGATTTTCAACCACATCCACGACAGCCGCGACGACCACATCGCCCAAGACAGCTTGGCGTATCTGAAGGGTCGTCTGAAAACAGATTTTCCTGATGCGGAGTGGATGGAGTTGGACAAAACGGAGACGGACGAAAGGTCGTCTGAAAACGATTAAAACATGAAACCCATCAATCAAAACCCCATGAATCTCCCTTTAAATTGGCAAGACAAACTTCCCAGCGAGCTGCCGCAAGGCTGGAACGAACGCGCCGCCGCCTTGTGCCAAGCGCAATCGCTGACCGCCGCTTTACGCGCCTTGGGCGGCAGCTTTACGGTAAAAGTGCTGTATATGGGTGAACTGGACGGGCAGGGCAATTCGTTTGGCGAAAACCATGCTGAAACCGCCGCCTCGCAATTCGTCCGCGATGTTTTGCTGCATCTGGACGGCGTTCCCGTCGTACAGGCGCGCAGCGCGTGCAGCCCGCAATCGCAAGCCTGGCGCGGCGTGTTGGATTGCGGCACGCAGCCTTTGGGCGAGCGGCTGTTTGACGGCACGCTGCCCCTGAAGCGTTCAGCATTCGAGTTTTGTCTGATGGAAAACGCAGGCGGTCAGGATGATTTCAGACGACCTGTCGCTGCCCGCAGGTCTTATTTCGATTGGGATGGCGAGGTGTTGGAATTGACGGAATATTTTTTGCCGGGGTTGGCGAGTATCGTGCGCTAAATGTCGCGGCAATATAAGGAAAGGTCGTCTGAAACGTTTTCAGACGACCTTTTTTAATCCATTACAGTTTCACCGAATGCTCGCGCGTTTCATGGAACACGATGTCCGGCCAGCGTTCTTGCGTGAGTCCCAAATTCACGCGGTTGGGGGCGAGGTATGCGAGGTTGCCGCCTGCGTCGATGGAGAGGTTGCCCGCGTTGGCTCTTTCAAACTCCGCCAGTTTTTTCTTGTCATCGCACGATACCCAGCGCGCCGACCAGATGGATGCGCTGTCGAACACGGCTTCCACGCCGTATTCGTTGGCGAGGCGGGAGGTAACGACTTCAAACTGCAACACGCCGACCGCGCCCAAAATCAAATCTGCGCCGCTCATCGGTTTGAAGACTTGAACCGCGCCTTCTTCGCCGAGCTGTTGCAAACCTTTTTGCAGTTGCTTGATTTTCAGCGGGTTTTTGATGCGGACGCTGCGGAAAAGTTCGGGCGCGAAGAAGGGGATGCCGGTGAACGCCAGTTGTTCGCCTTCAGAAAAGCTGTCGCCGATTTGGATGTTGCCGTGGTTCGGGATGCCGATGATGTCGCCCGCGTAGGCTTCTTCCACCAGCTCGCGGTCGTGCGACATGAATGTAACCACGCTGGAGGCGGCGATTTCGCGGTTGATGCGCAGGTGTTTCATCTTCATGCCGCGCTCAAATTTGCCGGAGCAGACGCGCAAGAAGGCGATGCGGTCGCGGTGTTTCGGATCCATATTGGCTTGGATTTTGAAGATAAATCCGGAGAATTTCGGCTCGTCCGGCTCGACCATACGCACGGTCGCGTCGCGCGGTTTCGGCGCGGGCGCCCAGTCAATCAATGAATTGAGGATTTCCTGAATACCGAAGTTATTAATCGCCGAGCCGAAGAACACGGGCGTGAGTTCGCCGGCGAGAAATTCGTCGAGATTGAACTCGTTGGAAGCCGCCTGCACCAATTCGATTTCGTCGCGCAACTGCTGGATTTCCAGCGGAAAGCGTTGTTCCAATTCGGGATTGTCGATGCCTTTGATGATGTCGAACTCGTGCGGCAGTCGCTCACCACCTGCATCGAAGAGATAGATTTCGTCGTTCAGGATGTGGTACACGCCCTTGAAGTTTTTGCCCATGCCGATCGGCCAAGTAACGGGCGCGCAGCGGATTTTTAAAATATTTTCCACTTCGTCCAGCAATTCCAAAGAATCGCGCACTTCGCGGTCGTATTTGTTCATGAACGTGACAATCGGCGTATTGCGCAGGCGGCAGACGTTCAAGAGTTTGATGGTTTGCGCTTCCACGCCTTTTGCCGCGTCGATGACCATCAACGCGCTGTCAACGGCAGTTAAAACGCGGTAGGTGTCTTCGGAGAAGTCTTGGTGTCCCGGCGTGTCCAAAAGGTTGACGGTGTGGTCTTTGTAGTCGAACTGCATCACTGACGAAGCGACGGAAATGCCGCGCTGCTTCTCGATTTCCATCCAGTCGGAAGTGGCGAATTTGCCGGTTTTCTTACCTTTTACCGTACCTGCGCTTTGAATTGCGCCTGAAAACAGCAAGAGTTTTTCGGTCAGCGTGGTTTTACCCGCGTCGGGGTGGGAGATGATGGCAAATGTGCGGCGGCGGCGCACTTGATCGAGGATTTCTTGGGACATGGGCTTTCTTTGCAAAAAGGTTCAGGCCGCTTTTGCGACGGCCTGAGAAAGGGTTGAGATGGCGGGGATTGTACAAAAAAACATTAATCGGTTCAATGATTAGGGGGTAAAAAGGTCGTCTGAAAATTTTCAGACGACCTTCTCTTGGATCGGCATCTTGTTTATTCGGTAATTTCTTCGACTATGGGGCTGTAAGTAGAGCTGTCAAAGGTAGGCATGGGCGGGGGCAGCAGGTTGTTGAGGGTTAGGGCGGCGGGGTTCAGGGTAGGGTAGCCGCTGAAGGTTACGGTGTAGCCGCCGTTGGCTGTACTGTGGATTTTGGCATGTGCACCCAAGGGGAAGGTGCTCTTATTGGTGATGTGTCCGAAGGGGAAACCTGTCAGGACGGGGACTTTGGCGGTGCGTGAGACGTGGTTGACGACGGCGGAGAAGTCGTAGCTTGAGTCGTACACATCGCGGATGGTGCCCATGCGGAAGTCGCCGAAGATGATGGCGCGTTGTTTTTGCAGGATGCCTGCAAGATAAAGCGTGTTCAACATGCGTTCGATGCGGTAGGGTTGTTCGCTGACGTCTTCGACGAACAGGATGCCGCCTTGGATGTCGGGCATATAGGGCGAGCCTGCGAGGGAGGCGAGAACGCTGAGGTTGCCGCCCCATAAGGTACCTTCGACGTTGACGTTGGCGCGTTGGATGGCGGGAACGTCGATAATGTTGACGTTGTTGGTGGTGCCGCGGATGAACGAATCCATGGTGAAGACACTGGGTTCGGGTTTGCCGAATTCGCTGTAAACCATAGGGCCGGCGAAGCTTGCCATATTGCCTTTGGCGAGCAGGGCGAGTTGGACGGCGCAAACGTCGCTGAAGCCGAAGAACAAGGTGCCGCGTTCGCGCATTCTGGCGCCGAGTGAAGCGAAGTCGATTTGCGGCAGGATGCGTGCCGCGCCGTAGCCGCCGCGCAAGCCCATGAGGACTTTGGGTGTTTCAACGCGGCCGGTGGCGACCTCTTGGAAGTCGGCGGCACGTTGGGCGTCGGAGCCAGCGAAGCGTTGATAGCGTCGGCTGCCTGCTTGTTGGTTGGTCACAGTAAAACCTGCGTTATAGAGGCGGGTCAAGCCTGCGTTGACGCGGTTGGGGTCTTCGGCAAAGCCGGAAGGGGCGACGACGCGGAGGAGGTTGTCGCCGGAGCGTGGGGGATGGCTGGTTTTGGGCTGCACGGGTTGGGCTTTCGCTGTGTTGCCGGTTTGAGTGGACGGGGTAACGGTCGTGCCGGTGCCGCAGGCTTGCACCAGTCCGGCTCCGGCTGCGGCGGAGCAGGCGCGGAGGAAATGGCGGCGGGAGGTTTGCCAGGTCATATGGTTTCCTTTGCTTGGGTTTCAGACGACCTTTTCGGCAGGGGTCGTCTGAAAATCGGTTGATATGCGGTATCCGATACGCCTATTGAGGTCGTCTGAACGTTACGCCAGCAGGGCTTTGACTTGTTCCGTCCAGTGGTCCGGCAGGGTCATGCCGTGTTCGCGGACGGGGGCTGCCCAAATCGGGGCGGGAAAGTTGGCATCGTTTTCGAAGCGGGCGATGACGTGCCAATGCAGATGGGGGACGACGTTGCCCAGGCTGGCAAGGTTGATTTTGGCGGGACGGAACACTTGGCGCATGGCGGCTTCGACTTTATACACCATTTCCATGATTTCGGCACGTTCGGCGGCTGAAAGGTCGGTCATCTCGGCGATGTGGTCGTTCCAGATGACGCGGCAGAATGCCGGGGCTGAGGCTTCGTTGTGGACGGCGATAACGCGCAGGTTTGGGGTTTGCAGCAAAATGTCTTCGTTGTCGGCAGTGCAGATGGGGCAGGTCATGGGGTTTTCTCGTTTGGATATGAGGGGACAGGTTGTCGGAAATGAGAAAGGTCGTCTGAAAACTTAATCCATCGTTTTCAGACGACCTTCGATGATTTTATTTTCCGCGCATCAGCTCGAAGAAATCGTCGTTGTTTTTGGAATCTTTGAGTTTGCCCACCAAAAATTCGGTCGCTTCAATCTCGTCCATCGGATGCAGGAATTTGCGCAAGAGCCACATACGCTGCAACTGATCGTTAGGCACCAGCAGCTCTTCGCGGCGTGTACCGGATTTGTTGATGTTGATGGCGGGGAACAGGCGTTTTTCCGCCATGCGGCGGTCGAGGTGCAGCTCCATATTGCCTGTGCCTTTAAATTCTTCATAAATCACATCATCCATGCGACTGCCGGTTTCTACCAAAGCAGTCGCAATAATGGTGAGCGAGCCGCCTTCTTCTACATTGCGCGCTGCGCCGAAGAAGCGTTTGGGGCGGTGGAGGGCATTGGCATCTACGCCGCCGGTCAGGATTTTGCCGGAGGTCGGCACGACGGTGTTATAGGCGCGGGCGAGGCGGGTAATCGAGTCAAGCAGGATGACCACGTCTTTTTTGTGTTCCACCATACGCTTGGCTTTTTCAATCACCATTTCGGCCACTTGAACATGGCGCTGCGCCGGTTCGTCGAAGGTAGAAGACACGACTTCGCCGCGCACGGATCGGCTCATTTCCGTAACTTCTTCAGGGCGCTCGTCAATTAAGAGAACGATGAGTTCGACATCGGGATAGTTGGCGGTAATCGCGTGGGCGATGTTTTGCAGCATCACGGTCTTACCGGTTTTCGGCGGTGCAACCAAAAGGGCGCGCTGTCCGCGACCAATGGGGGAGACCAGATCAATGGCGCGGCCGGTAAGGTTTTCTTCGGCTTTGATGTCGCGCTCGAGTTTGAACTGTTTGGTAGGGAAAAGCGGGGTAAGATTTTCGAAGAGGATTTTGTGTTTGCAGACTTCGGGATGATCGCCGTTGATGCTGTCGAGGCGGACGAGGGCGAAATAGCGTTCGTTGTCTTTGGGAACGCGCACGCTGCCTTCGATGGTGTCGCCCGTATGCAGGTTGAAGCGGCGGATTTGCGTGGGAGAAACGTAAATGTCGTCGGGACCGGCAAGATAGGAAGTGTCTGCGCTGCGTAAAAAGCCGAAGCCGTCGGGTAGGATTTCGAGCGTGCCTGAGCAGGTAAAGCTTTCACCCTGCTTCATCATTTGGCGGACGATGGCGAATACGAGGTCTTGTTTGCGGAAACGGTTGGCGTTTTCAATGCCGTGTTCTTCTGCCATTTCCAAGAGCTTGGAAATGTGTAGGGTTTGTAGTTCTGAAACGTGCATGATTTTTGACAGTTGTATTGGAAAAGAATGGGATTCGGAAGACAGAGGTCGTCTGAAAAGAATGGTGTACGGAATGTACGGTGATTTTTGAGAAACCTGAATTGTAGGCAGTCGGAGGGCGGGTGTCAAATTTAGGCTGGGTAAGGTTTGTATGGCATAGGTTTTGTTGTATGGCTGGCAACATCGAATTGAAAAAGTCGTCTGAAATAGATTTCAGACGACTTTTATGAGAAACAACGATCTTCTACTGAAAGATTAGTATTTGTTCAGACGACCTTGGGGGAAAATGCTGCGATAGGCGGTGTATATACCGATCATTGCTACAGGGTAGAGAACCAAGTAAGTAATCACTAAGAAGATGAAGAACAAAATAAAAACAGGACCGGAAAGCGCGGTTGCTTGCTGCATCGATGCTTCTGTTGCAAATGCGGAAACCATGACTATCATAAATATGAACCAAAACGCGATACCGATACCCAGCCAAATTAAGCCGTATACCAGCAGGGCGGGGATGTTGCGGCGGCAGGCATTGAAGCTGGCCTTAATAGCGGCAACAGGGTTCATATCCTCCAACATGACAAAGGCGGGAGCCAGCCAAAACATCATGGAGTAAATGGCGATAATAACCAACAGGATAATAAATAAAATCGGAAAGGCCGGCATAAAGTCTGCCCTTAAGAAATTTCCGTTGGCGAACATGCCGAAAGGAATAACAACGGCCAAAGCTAAAAGCAGGCATACGACGATACTCAGCAGTAAAAGAATCAGGAATGCTCCGCTTTTTTTAATCGAAAATCCGGCAAACAGAGAGCCGAAGTTGAAATTCTTACCTTGCGCGGTTTGGGCTGCAAGCAGCACGATGCCACCGAGGAAACAAAAGCCTACCCAATAGAAAAACAGATTGAAGAGCAATTCTCGGATTATTATGGTTGAGGTGAAATCATTAAAATTATTGAAATCAGCGGGCGGGCTTTCAATGCCTAGCAAACCGAATAGAAAACCTACCGCGAAAGGAATAAGGCTGATTAAAATAATTGCGCCCATCCATTTGAATTTGTTTTTACTGAAAATACGCCATGAGTCGGTAAACCAGCTTACCCCTTCGCCTGCGCGCAGACGTTTGGGTTCGTTGAAGGAGTTTTTTGGGGGGATAGGGTGCTGGGAAGGTTGCAATGTTTCCATAAAAATAATTTCCAAGTTTACAGATGAGAAAGGCTATCATTATATCATAAGCGTATATGGTTATTTGTTGAGAGTTTGACAAAAGGTCGTCTGAAAATTTTTCAGACGACCTTTGTGTTTAGCATGAGGCAGTTTATAGCGTACCAAGATAAATTGCAGATGGGTTATTGGGCGATATGTTTCGAAATCTATCGGCAGACGATTTTCTGTTTTGGGAAGGATACGTTTAAAGAAACGATGGCGGCTTGCTGTCTGTCAGCTGAACCAAAAGCGGAAAACTAAATAAAAAACCAATGCCAACACGCCAGCCCAGACGACCAGCATAAATCCTGCAACGGCCTGCCCTAATCGGTAAACGGGATTTTTACGTTCGTCTTCAGGCAGGGAAGGCTGAGTGTTTTTAGGTTCGGTCATGTTGTCGGCTCCCGTCGGTAATCGGATAAAGGCGTAAGGTTACGCCGTGGCGGGGAAAGATTCAAGTTTACTGCATTTTTACAGCGGGATTTCTTCAAGAAGCCTGTTGCCTTCATGGCGGGTTGTTCCGCTATAATCCTTGCTTTCCGAATATCTTTAAAGAGAGGGGAGATATGAAAATCCGTACCAAAATATGCGGCATTACCCGCCCCGAAGATGCGCAATCTGCCGCTGATGCGGGTGCGGATGCCGTCGGGCTGGTGTTTTACGCGAAAAGCAAACGTGCGGTAACGGCGGAACAGGCGGCGGAAATTGTGGCTGCATTGTCGCCCTTTGTGTCGGTGGTTGCTTTATTTGTTAATGAAACGGCGGACAATATCCGCGAAATCCTGCACCAAGTGCCGATAGACGTGATTCAGTTTCATGGTGATGAAGACGATGATTTTTGCCGCCAATTTGACCGTCCGTATCTCAAAGCCGTGCGCGTGCAGTCAGCCGCCGATATTCAGACGGCCTGCGCCAGGTTCCCCAACGCGCGTGCGCTGTTGTTCGACGCTTACCATCCTACCGAATACGGCGGCACGGGGCAGAGCTTCGATTGGACGCTGTTGCGCGGCAATATCGGCAAACCGTGGATTTTGGCGGGCGGCCTGACGCCGGAAAATGTTGCCGATGCGGTGAGAACCAGCGGCGCGGCGGCGGTGGATGTGTCCGGCGGCGTGGAAAGCTCGGCAGGGATGAAAGACAAGGAAAAAATAGCGGCATTTGTGGCGGCAACAAAGGTCGTCTGAAACTGGAAATCTGATTTTCAGACGACCTTTGTTGATAAAGGAATGAGATGGAACGTTATTCTGTACATTTGAAACTGCTGGGGATGGCGGTGTTGTGGGGTGCGTCTTGGCCGATGGGGCGGATGCTGGGGCAGTCGCTTCCGCCGCTGACGGGCGGGGCGGTTCGGTTTGTGCTGGCTTCGGTTTTGTTGTTGGGCTGGTTGTTTGCGCGCAGCAGGTTTGCGACTTTGGCGGCTTTGTCGGTGCGGCAATGGCTGGGTTTGACGGTGGCCGCTTCCGTCGGGGTGTGCGGCTATGCGGTGTTTTTTATGCTGGGTTTGCAGGCAATGCCGGCGGGAAAGGCGGCGGTGGTCGTGGCAGTGAATCCCGTGTTGACGCTGCTGCTGGCGGCTTGGCTTTTCGGCGAACGTTTAAACGCGAAGATTTTGGCGGGTATGCTGTTGGCGGTCTGTGGCGCGATAACGGCGGTAACGCAAGGGCAGCCGTTGGCGGTATTGTCGGGCGGCATCAAGGCGGGGGAGTGGCTGATTTTCGGCTGTGTGGTCTGCTGGGCGGCTTATACTTTAATCGGACGCGCGGTTTTGCGCGGTATAGACGCGCTGACGGTAACGGCGGCAACATCGTTCATCGGCGCGCTGATGTTGTCGGTGGTGGCGTTGTGGACGGACGGACTGCCGTTTGAGGCAATGGCGGCGATGGATGCACACGGTTGGACTGCCTTGGCGTGGCTGGTCATCGGCGCGACGGTATTGGCCTACGCGTGGTATTTCGAAGGCGTGAAGACTTTGGGCGCAGGCAGCGCGGCGGCGTATATTACGCTCGTACCGATTTTCGGTATGCTGTCTTCGGCGTGGGTTTTGGGCGAACCGCTGCATATTTCGCTGGTTGCGGGTTGCGCGGCGGCAGTCGGTGGCATGACGCTGATGCGGTATGGGCAAAAGGTCGTCTGAAAAGGCAGCAATCGGCTGCTTTATGTTCAATATTTTTTATCAAGGAAATCATGATGTCCGCTCCGCTTGAAATCGAAACCCACCCTTTCCCCGCCGTACTGCCGCCGCAGGCGACGGTAATGATGATGGGGACGTTTCCGCCCAAGGAAGACAAACGCGCGATGCAGTTTCATTATCCGAATTTCCAAAACGATATGTGGCGCGTTTACGGGCTGGTGTTTTTTAATGATGCGGCGCATTTCCAAAGGTCGTCTGAAAAAGCGTTTGACGCGGAGAAAATCAAGGCGTTTTTGCGCGAACGGGGGATTGCGTCCTGTCCGACCGTGTTGAAGGCGGTGCGGGAACATGGCAATGCGTCGGACAAGTTTTTGCAAGTGGTCGAAACCGTCGATTTGGCGGCGGTGTTGGCGCAGATGCCCGACTGCCGCCATATCTGCACCACCGGCGGTAAGGCGACGGAAATCCTGCTCGATATTCAGGGCGGCGGCATTAAAATGCCGAAAACAGGCGAAACCGTGCCGTTTCCGTTTGCCGGACGGGATTTGACGCTGACCCGCCTGCCATCGACTTCGCGCGCCTATCCTTTGAGTTTGGCGAAAAAGGCAGCGGCGTATCGGGCGTTTTTTGAAATGGCGGGCTTGGTGTGAGGTACTTATACCGTCGTTGCATCACGCCTGCGCAAGGATGAGTTGCAGTGTGGCACATACTTGGATGTTTTAAGATACGGGTGTTTGAGAAACAGTTTCTTAAGTTCAAAAATGAATTCCCACCTGCACGGTAATGACGGCAGTTAGAGGATGCCTTGTTATGAAAGTCAAATGAACCGTTATCTGTATTAACGGTAGCGGTATTCGGTGAAAAAGGTCGTCTGAAAACCTTGAATCTGGGTTTTCAGACGACCTTTTGTCTGACGGCTGCTGTCTTTATTTGTTGGCGTTCAGATAAAGATTGATCAGGCGGGTGGTGGAGCTGTCGTGTTTTTGTACGCCGGTTTCGCCGGTCAGCTCGGCGAGGATGGTTTTGGCGAGCTGTTTGCCGAGTTCGACGCCCCATTGGTCGAAGCTGTTGATGCCCCAGATGATGCCTTGGACGAAGGTTTTGTGTTCGTACATGGCGATCAGGCTGCCCATGTTGCGGGGGTTGATTTTGTCCATGAGGATGAGGTTGGTCGGGCGGTTGCCTGAGAAGGTTTTGTGTGGAACCAGCTCTTCGATGCGCTCTGCTTCCATGCCTTGGGCTTTGAGTTCGGCGCGGACTTCGTCGGGGGTTTTGCCGCGCATGAAGGCTTCGGCTTGGGCGAAGACGTTGGCGAGCAGGATTTCGTGGTGGCCGCGCAGGTTGCTGCGTTTTTCAAGCGAGGCGATGAGGTCGATCGGGGTGATGTGGGTACCTTGGTGCAGCAGTTGGAAGAAGGCGTGCTGACCGTTGATGCCGGTTTCGCCCCAAATAATCGGGGAGGTTTCGTAGCCGATGGACTTGCCGTCGAGGGTAACTTGTTTGCCGTTGCTCTCCATGTCGAGCTGCTGGATGAATTTGGGCAAGCGGTGTAGGTGTTGGTCGTAGGGGGCGATGACGTGGCTGCCGCCGCCGTAGTAGTTGATGTACCAGATGCCGACGAGGGCGAGGATGACGGGAAGGTTGCGCTCAAGCGGGGTGTTGATGAAGTGTTGGTCCATCAGGTGTGCGCCGTTGAGCATTTCGATGAAGTTTTCTTCGCCCAAGTAGAGCATGATGGGCAGGCCGATTGCCGACCAGAGGCTGTATCGTCCGCCGACCCAGTCCCAGAATTCAAACATATTGGCGGTGTCGATACCGAATTCGGCGACGGCTTTTTGGTTGGTGGAGACGGCGACGAAGTGTTTGGCGACTGCGGTCTCATCGCCTGCGTGGTCAAGGAACCATTTGCGCGCGGTCAGGGCGTTGGTGAGGGTTTCTTGGGTGGTGAAGGTTTTGGAGGCGATGATGAAGAGGGTGGTCTCGGGGTGGACTTTGGAGAGTACGTCGCGCAGTTGGGAGCCGTCCACATTGGAGACGAAGTGCATGTTGAGGCGGGGGTGTCCGAAGGGTTTGAGCGCGGTACACATCATCAGCGGACCGAGGTCGGAGCCGCCGATGCCGATGTTGACGATGTCGGTGATGACTTGGTTGGTATAGCCTAACCAGCTGCCGCTGCGGACTTCGTGTGCAAATTCGCCCATACGTTGGAGGACGTGGTTGACTTTGGGCATGACGTCTTCGCCGTCAACGACGATGGGGGAGTTGGTGCGGTTGCGCAGGGCGACGTGGAGGACGGCGCGGTTTTCGGTGGTGTTGATTTTTTCGCCGCGGAACATCTGCTGCATGCGTTCGGGTACGCCGGCTTCACGGGCAAGCTCGAACAACAGTGCCATGGTTTCGTCGTTGATGCGGTTTTTGGAGTAATCCAGCGTCAGTCCGCCGACTTGCAGCCAGTAGCGTTCGGCACGCTGCGGGTCTTGATCGAACATTTCGCGCATGTGTTGTTCTTTGGTTTCGTCAAAATGTATCCATAATTTTGACCAAGCCGGTAAGTCGTGAAGGTGTTTCATCGGATGCTCCTGAGGTTGGACGGTTTTGTGGGAAAACGGCCGCGAGGTCGTCTGAAACGGGAACGGGTGGGTTTCCGTTTTTAGGGTTGGGTGTGAATGCGGGGCCTGCCGTTATTTGGGTTGGGTGTCGACATTGAGGGAAAACGGCGGCACTGATTTTTTGGTCGGTATTTTCAGACGACCTCGGGATATGCCGGGTCGTCTGAAAATGTGCCGTCTAGTCTTTATCGTATTCGATGTGTTTGTTGTGTATGCTTTTTTTGCTTTTTTGAAGTTGCAGGCTGGCGGCATCGCCCAGGCGCAGGGCGAGTCCGATGGCGAGGATGTCGATGACGGCGAGTTGCAGCAGACGTGACACCATGGGGGTATAGAGTTCGGCGTTTTCCTGCGTGGCGATGCTCAATACGCAGTCGGCAAGCTGCGCCAGCGGGGAGTCGTTGCGGGTCAGGGCGATGACGGACGCGCCGTTTTCTTTGGCAATGCTGACGGCGTCTAAAAGCTCGATGGACGAGCCGGTGTTGGAAATGGCGACGAGGACGTCTTGGTCGGACAGGACGGAGGCTGCCATCAGTTGGGTGTGGGTATCGACGTAGGCGACGGTGGAAATGCCGAAGCGGAAGAATTTGTGTTGCGCGTCTTGGGCGACGATGCCGGAGTTGCCGACGCCGTAGAACTCGACACGGCGCGCGTGCATCAGGGTGGCGATGGCGTTTTCCAGTTCGGACTCTTTCAGGAAGCGGCGTTCGCCCAAAATGGAGGCGGCGGCGTTGCCCAATACTTTTTCGACAACGATGCTCATGTCGTCGTCGGCGTTGAGCTCTTCATGGACGTAGGGCATACCTTCGTGGCCTATGCTGGCGGACAGGGCGAGTTTGAACTCGGGCAGTCCTTTGTAGCCCAGGCTGCGGCAAAAACGGATGACGGTCGGCTGGCTGACGGATGCGCGCTCGGCGATTTCGGCGACGGCGGCATGGACAAACCATTTGGGTTCCGCCAAGGCGCATTCGGCGACTTTGCGTTCTGCGCCCGACAGGTTTGACAGTGATTCGCTGATTTTGCTTAACATAAATATGCCCTTCGGTGTGTGCCGCCCCTTGTCGGGGCGGCTTGTGTGATTAAACGTTTTTCAAGTGGTTGTCGAGTGCCGCCGCTGCGCCGGTGATGCCCGGAAATTCGCTTAAGACGACATAGACGGGAATCGCGGCGAGATAGGCTTCGAAACGGCCTTTGTTTTCAAAGCGGCTGCGGAAAGGTGAGGTTTTAAAATATTCCAAAACGCGGGGGATGATGCCGCCGCACAAATATACGCCGCCGCGCGCGCCCAGCGTCAGGGCGAGGTTGGAGGCAACCGTGCCGAGCATGGCGCAGAAGATGTCCAAGGTCTGACGGCAGAGCGGGGAAGTGCCGCTCAAGGCTTTTTCGGTGATTTCGGACGGTTTGAGGCGGTAGTTTTTCAGTTTGTCGCGTTTGGCGAGTGCTTCGTAAATCAGGCTCAAACCTGCGCCGCTGAGGAAGCGTTCGGCGGAAACATGACCGTATTTGTTTTTCGCATACTGCCAAATCAAAACTTCCATGTCGTCAAACGGCGGGAAGCTCGAATGGCCGCCTTCGCCGGCAAGTGCCACCCAGCCTGCGGGGCTGTGTACCAGTCCGCTTACACCCAAACCGGTTCCCGGACCGATGACGGCTTTAGGAGCAAATTCGACGGGTTTTTGCCCGCCTATCTGCATCAGGTCTTTGCTTGAAGTCTGCGTAACTGCCAATGCCTGCGCAGTAAAATCGTTCAAGAGGATGAGGGTGTCCAGCCCCAATGCCTGACGGGTGGTTTCGATGGAAAACGCCCAGTGGTGGTTGGTCATTTGCACCCAGTCGCCCAAAATCGGGTTGGCGATGGCGAATGCGGCGTGCCGGACTTCGGCTCCGCCTGCCTGTTCCAAATAGGCTTTGGCGGCATCGACGATGGTGTCGTAGTCTTTGCACGGCAAGACTTGGGCTTTTTCAATCTGCTGCGGGGCGGTTTCGAGCGCGAAGCGGGCGTTGGTGCCGCCGATATCGGCAACCAGGCGCGGATAGTTTTTGCCGACGGGTTGTTGAATATCAGTTTGAGTAGAAGACATGGCAGTTTACTCCTTGATGGTTCAATACCAGGCTGGTTGGATATTCCAAATCGGCGCGCGCGGCGGCTTTGTCGAAAACGGCTTTTTTCTCCGCACCCTGAATCGCCAAAAAGACGTTTTCCGTTTTGGCGATGGCGCCCAAGGTCATGCTGACGCGCTCGTGCGGCGCGGTAACGGGCGTGGTGTGGATAAGGGTCGGGTCGTCTGATTCGTTGATGGCTGCCTTCAGTTGCGGCGCTTGCGGGAAAAGGGAGGCGGTATGTCCGTCGCCGCCCATGCCCAAAATCAGTACGTCAGGTTGTTTGTAATGTTTCAGCGCGTAGGCAACGACGCTGTCGGGTTGTAATTCAGTTTCAGTTTTGCCCGCTTCGACAACGGGAATCCAAGTCGCTGCGGCGGCTTTGTTTTGCAGCAGGTATTCGTGCGCCAAGGCGGTGTTGCTGTCGGCGTGGGTCGTCGGCACGATGCGCTCGTCAACCAAAGTGATGCCGACTTTTTGCCAGTCCAAATCTTTTTGCGACAGGGCTTGGAAGAAGGGAATCGGCGAGCGGCCGCCGGAAACTGCCAACACTGCGCTGCCTTTGTTATCCAGCGCGTTTTGCAGCGCGGCGGCGACTGCGTCTGCTAAAGCCTCTGAAGCGGCTGCTGCGTTTTCGTATTCATGCCAAACGAACATAAAAGTGTCCTTTCTCTGTTTTCAGACGACCCTTTGTTAAGAAGGGGGCAGGAGGTCGTCTGAAAGGCAGTGTTTGTGAGCGGGAAAGTAAGTGAGAGCCTGTGTTGTTGATGGCGGCGTGAATGTCGGCAGAAACGCCTAATCCGCCGCCTTATGGTTTTCAGACGACCTCTTTGAACCGTGAACGTTTCAAACAAAGGTCGTCTGAAAAGGCTTTACTGGTCTTCGTGCCACTTATGTCCGTCGCGCGCCAACAGTTCGCGGGCGGCTTCCGGACCCCATGAATGCGCGTCGTAGCCGTGCGGCGGGGTGGTGTTGCTTGCCCAGTTTTCCAAAATCGGCATCACATATTCCCAAGCAGCTTCGAGTTCGTCGCGGCGGTTGAAGAGGGCGAGCTTGCCGTTGATGACATCCAGCAGCAGGCGTTCGTAAGCTTCGGCGCGGCGGCCTTCGAGGACTTTTTCCAAGTCGGCTGCCAGCGGCACGATTTCGACTTTGTTGCCTGCGCCCGGCGCTTTCATCTGCGTATAGAGGCGTACGGATTCGGTCGGCTGCAATTCGATAACCAAACGGTTTGGCGCGGCTTGGCTGTTTTCAAAAATATGGTTTTGCAGCGGACGGAAGTTCAATACGATTTCCGCCACTTTGCCCGCCATGCGTTTGCCGGTGCGCAGATAGAAGGGAACGCCTTTCCAACGGTCGTTTTCGATTTCGGCTTTGATGGCGACGTAGGTTTCGGTGAAGCTGTCTTGCGGAACGTTGATTTCTTGCAGATAGCCGTTCATGCCTTTGGCGGCGGTGTATTGTCCGCGCACGACGTTTTCGTTGACGGATTCGATGGTCAGCGGTTTCAATGATTTGATGACTTTGACTTTTTCATCGCGTACCGCGTCGGCATCCAAGCTGGCGGGTGCTTCCATCGCGGTCATGCACAGCATTTGCATCAGGTGGTTTTGCACCATGTCGCGCAGCGCGCCGGTAATGTCGTAGAACTCGCCGCGCTCTTCCACACCGAGCTGTTCGGCGATGGTCAGTTGTACGCTTTCGATGTATTTGTTGTTCCACAACGGCTCGAACATCACGTTGGCAAAACGCAGCGCCAGCAGGTTTTGCAGGCTTTCTTTGCCTAAGTAGTGGTCGATGCGGTAGATTTGGCTCTCTTTGAAGTAGCGGGCGACATCGGTATTGATTTGTTGGGAAGAGGCGAGGTCGGTACCCAGCGGTTTTTCCAAAACGACGCGCGCGTTGTCGGCGTTCAGTCCGACTTTGGCAAGGTTTTCGCAGGCTTGCGCGAAGAATTTCGGCGCGGTGGAAAGATAGATGATGACGTTGTCGGTCTCTTTGCGGGCTTTGACTTTTTCGCCCAAAGCGGCAAAATCGGCTTCTTGGGTAACGTCGACTTTCAAATATTCGATGCGTTTGACGAACGATGCCCAGGCGTCGTCTGAAAAGTTTTGTTTGACATGGATTTTGGAGTTGGTTTCCACTTTTGCCAAAAAGCCCGCCGTATCCAAATCGCTGCGGCTGACACCTAAAATACGCCCCTGAGGATTGAGCAACCCTGCAACGTGCGCCTGATACAGACAAGGCAGCAGCTTACGCATTGCCAAATCGCCGGTCGCGCCGAACAACACCAAATCAAAATTTGTTTGTGTACTCATCGTTTTATCTCTCATTGAGGAAGGCCTTGTGCCGGCGCCGCCGGATGCCGTGAAAGACGGGCGGTTTCGGCAGAAAAGCAATGGAAACCAATCGCCTGCATCAAAATTTCAAAACAGGCGGGCTAATGAGTAGTAATACTACACATGGCTACACATTTTGTCTATTCTCATTTTTACAAATTATTTGACTTAGTTTAAAAGTTTGATGAGTTTGGTCTGGTAGATTTTCACAAATGACGCATATCACGATTTAAATCAAATTTCTTACATTTAGCAGATTATTTTGTAACTAAATTACAGGTTTTGTATTATAATAGCCTGTATAGATAGAGTGAGGCTTTCAGACGACCCCTTGCATGGTTTGAAAGGTCGTCTGAAACGCTGAACGCCCCACACCCAATACAAAAAATCAGAAACGCGCAAACAAAAATCCCATACCACCCCTTCCGACAGGAGACCGAACATGAATCCCACTCCTATCCACCCCAAGCTCGCCGAAATCACCGAGCGCATCATCGAGCGCAGCCGTCCGACCCGCGAAAAATATCTGGCGAAAATCCGCAGCGCCAAACAAATGGGACGGCTGGAGCGCAACCAGCTCGGTTGCAGCAACTTGGCGCACGGCTACGCCTCCATGCCCAAAAGCATCAAAATCGAAATGCTTCAGGACACCGTTCCCAACTTAGGCATCATCACCGCCTACAACGACATGGTTTCTGCACACCAGCCGTTTAAAGACTTCCCCGACCAAATTAAAGACGAAGCGCAGAAAAACGGCGCGACCGCGCAAGTCGCCGGCGGTACGCCCGCTATGTGCGACGGCATCACGCAAGGCTACGCCGGTATGGAATTGTCGCTGTTCTCCCGCGACGTGATTGCCATGAGTACCGCTGTCGGCCTGTCGCACCAAATGTTCGACGGCAGCCTGTTTATGGGCGTGTGCGACAAAATCGTGCCGGGCTTGATGATAGGCGCGCTTTCGTTTGGTCATATTCCGGGCATCTTCGTCCCCGCTGGCCCAATGTCCAGCGGCATCGGCAATAAAGAAAAAGCCCGCACCCGCCAGCTTTTCGCCGAAGGCAAAGTTGGGCGTGATGCCTTGCTCGAAAGCGAAATGGGCTCCTACCACAGCCCCGGCACCTGCACTTTCTACGGCACGGCAAACTCCAACCAAATGATGATGGAAATGATGGGCGTACACCTGCCCGCCGCCGCTTTCGTCCATCCCTATACCGACCTGCGCGAAGCACTGACCCGCTACGCCGCCGGACACCTCGCGCGCGGCATCAAAAACGGCACCATCAAACCCTTGGGCGAAATGTTGACCGAAAAATCCTTCATCAACGCCCTGATCGGTTTGATGGCGACCGGCGGCTCGACCAACCACACCATGCACCTCGTCGCCATGGCGCGCGCTGCAGGTGTGATTTTGAACTGGGACGATTTCGACGAAATTTCTTCCATCATCCCGCTGCTCATCCGCGTGTACCCCAACGGCAAAGCCGACGTGAACCACTTCACCGCAGCAGGCGGCCTGCCTTTCGTCATCCGCGAATTGCTGGACGCAGGCCTGTTGCACGACGATGTCGATACCGTCGTCGGACACGGTATGCGCCACTACACCAAAGAGCCTTTCCTCATCGACGGCAAACTCGAATGGCGCGAAGCCCCCGAAACCAGCGGCAACGACGACATCCTGCGCAAAGCCGACAATCCGTTCTCCCCGGACGGCGGTCTGCGCCTGATGAAAGGCAACATCGGACGCGGCGTGATTAAAGTGTCCGCCGTGCGCGAAGGTTGCCGCATCATCGAAGCGCCCGCCATCGTGTTCAACGACCAACGCGAAGTATTGGCCGCATTTGAACGTGGCGAGTTAGAGCGCGATTTTGTGTGCGTCGTCCGCTACCAAGGCCCGCGCGCCAACGGTATGCCCGAGCTGCACAAACTGACCCCGCCTTTGGGCATCCTGCAAGACCGCGGCTTCAAAGTGGCGCTGCTGACCGACGGCCGTATGTCCGGCGCGTCCGGCAAAGTACCCGCGTCCATCCACATGACGCCCGAAGCCCTGATGGGCGGCAACATCGCCAAAATCCGTACCGGCGACCTGATCCGCTTCGACTCCGTTACCGGCGAACTCAACGTCCTGATTGACGAAGCCGAATGGAACGCCCGTGAAGTCGAGCGCATCGACTTGAGCGCGAACCAACAAGGCTGCGGCCGCGAACTCTTCGCCAACTTCCGCAGCATGACCAGCAGCGCAGAAACCGGTGCCATGAGCTTCGGCGGCGAATTTGCCTAATGCACGTTTCAGACGACCTTTTCAAACGGAAGGTCGTCTGAAAAATTATTGGAGCCGTTTAAAATAGATGCAGACGTAGCGTGGGCTTTGCCCGCGAACAAAACCCAAGCAACATCAGAATGTTTTACCCCAAAGGTCGTCTGAAAACTTAACCCCCCCCATCCCGTTTGACCTCAACAAAAACGACAACCCCATCTCACCTGGAGAATCAAAATGTCCAAACTGACCCCACGCGAAATTCTGACTGCCGGCGCAGTTGTGCCGGTAATGGCGATTGACGACTTAAGCACCGCCGTCGATTTGTCCCACGCCCTTGTCGAAGGCGGCATCCCCACCCTCGAAATCACCCTGCGCACCCCCATCGGCCTCGACGCCATCCGCCTGATTGCCAAAGAAGTGCCCAACGCCATCGTCGGCGCGGGTACGGTTACCAACCCCGAACAGCTTAAAGCCGTCGAAGACGCAGGCGCGGTTTTCGCCATCAGCCCGGGCCTGCACGAATCCCTCGCCAAAGCCAGTCACAATAGCAGCATCCCACTGATTCCCGGCGTTGCCACTCCGGGCGAAGTCCAACTGGCTTTGGAACACGGCATCGATACCCTCAAACTCTTCCCCGCCGAAGTCGTCGGCGGCAAAGCCATGCTCAAAGCCCTCTACGGCCCTTATGCCGACGTGCGCTTCTGCCCGACCGGCGGCATCAGCCTCGCCACTGCGCCCGATTACTTGGCGCTGCCCAACGTCTTGTGCGTCGGCGGCTCATGGCTGACCCCGAAAGAAGCCGTTAAAAACAAAGACTGGGACACCATCACCCGCCTCGCCAAAGAAGCAGCGGCATTGAAACCCAAAGCCTGATGCTCCCACATCCTAAAGGTCGTCTGAAACCGTTTTCTAGGGTTTCAGACGACCTTGCTCTTTCAGGCGGCGTATATTCGGACGAAATCCGCTATAATCCGTACGATTTTTTTCCATTTTCGCGGTTCGCAAACCTCCCGCGTTACCAAAACTAGGACTCACCATGCAAAACCAACAAGCCTTGGTCATCTTCTCCGGCGGCCAGGACTCCACCACCTGCCTGATTCAGGCGATTCAAACCTACGGGCGCGAAAACGTCCAAGCCATCACTTTCCAATACGGGCAACGCCACGCCGTCGAGCTGGAACGCGCCCGCTGGATCGCGCAGGATTTGGGCGTCAAACAAACCGTACTCGACTTGAGCCTGATGCAGCAGATTACGCACAACGCCCTGATGGACGATACCGCCGCCATCGAAACTGCTTCAGACGGCCTGCCCAATACCTTCGTGGACGGACGCAACGCCCTTTTTCTGCTCTACGCCGCCATCTACGCCAAAGGGCAAGGCATCAGGCACATCATCACAGGTGTGTGCGAAACCGACTTCTCCGGCTATCCCGACTGCCGCGACGTGTTCGTCAAATCCATGAACGTTACCCTCAATCTGGCGATGGATTACGCCTTCCAAATCCACACCCCGCTGATGTACCTGACCAAAGCGCAAACTTGGGCGTTGGCGGACAAAATGGGCGTGCTGGACTACATCCGCGAGCAGACCCACACCTGCTACAACGGCATCATCGGTGGCTGCCACGAATGCCCGAGCTGCGTGTTGCGCGAGCGCGGGCTGGCGGAATATTTGGAAAGTAAAAGGGTCGTCTGAAAATACAACCATCATCCGATACAAGCCTTATCATGCCCAAACTTTATATGTTCTATCTCGGCGGTAATGCAGGCCACTCCAATATTGAAGTGCACGACATCCAATTTGCCGTGTGCGACGATTACCGCGAAGCCATCCCTACGCTCAAAGCAGTATGGTTCGGCGATGCGGATAAAATCCACATCGACGGCTGGCAGATTGTCGAATGGGTGGACGGTTACGATGTCGATGTATTCGACCACGCCGAGCCGCAGGGGTCGTCTGAAAACGCCCCGCACCTGTATTTCGTCAATGTCGGCGGCTATCGCGCGGGGCAGCTTGCCGAGGCGCACGTTTTCGGACTGTTCGCCGCCGCCACGCCTGCCGAAGCCAAACAAAAAGCCCTGCAAACCCTGTTGACCGACCATGTTCAACAGCATAAAGACAACTTAAAAGACGTCGACAACCTGCTCCGACTCGACCGCATCGGCAAGCACACCATCCGCCTGACCCCGAATCCGCACGGCAAGCCTGCCGAAATTGGCTTTCAGGGCTATTTACCGATTTAAAGTACCCACCATGAAAATTACCAAGATATTCACCTTCGACTCTTCACATATGCTCGACGGGCATGACGGCAAATGCCAAAACTTGCACGGGCATACCTACAAACTCGAAATCACCGTTTCAGACGAACCCATACGGGGTGGCGCGAAAGACGGCATGGTGATGGATTTCACCGACCTCAAAGCCATTGTGAAAAAACACATTACCGACCCTTTCGATCATGCGTTTATCTACAATGGCGGCAACGGCCGCGAATGCCAAATCGCCGTGCTCTTGGAGGGCTGGAACATGAAAACCCTGTGCCTGCCCTGTCGCACCACTGCCGAAAATATGGCGGTCGAAATGTACGACCGTTTGAAAAACGCGGGGCTGAAAGTGTGCAGTGTGAAATTGTGGGAAACGCCGACATCGTGTGCGGAGTATGAAGGGGAGCAGGGAATATCTTGAACGTATCGGTATAGTATAGTGGATTAAATTTAAACCAGTACGGCGTTGCCTCGCCTTGCCGTACTATTTGTACTGTCTGCGGCTTCGTCGCCTTGTCCTGATTTAAATTTAATCCACTATAAATTCAAATGAGACATGCCCCACACCGTCATTCCCGCGCAGGCGGGAATCCAGAGGATTGTAATTGCTGCAATTTTTAAATATTCCTGAAAAACCAAGGTCTGGATTCCCGCCTGCGCGGGAATGACGGTGTAGGGCATCCTTATTTGAATTTACCGTAAAACTTTTTTCTTCTGTACGGATTCCCCGTTTTTTCAGACGACCTCTCACACCGACACACTTATTAAAAGGAACACCCATGAAACTCCTTCCCACCCTCTTAGTCCTCCTCGTCGCCGCCGAGCATTTCTACATCGCCTGGCTTGAAATGACGCAGATTCCCAGCGAAAAAGCGGCTGAAATGTTCAAGCTGTCTTATGAATTTATGGAACAAAAGCGCGTGCAGACCCTGTTCAGCAACCAAGGGCTGTATAACGGTTTTCTCGGCATCGGGCTGGTGTGGTCGCGGTTTGCCGCGCCGGACAATGCCGTTTACGGCGCGACGATTCTGTTTCTCGGCTTCGTATTGATTGCCGCCGCATGGGGCGCGTTCTCTTCCGGCAACAAAGGCATACTCGTCAAACAAGGTTTGCCCGCGATGCTGGCGGCGGCAGCGGTGTTGGCGGTATGAAAAAAATCAGCGTCGCCCCCGAAAATCCGCAATACCGCATCGTCGAAATTTTCGAGAGCCTGCAAGGCGAGGGCTGGAACACGGGCATGCCTGCCGTTTTCGTCCGTTTGGGCAAATGCAATCTGGCGTGCGGCTGGTGTGATACCGATTATTTGAAATTCGGCATGATGAGCCTGTCCGACATCTTAGGTCGTCTGAAAACCTACACCGCGCGCAATATCATCATCACCGGCGGCGAGCCGACCATACAGCCGCATCTCGATACGCTGCTGGACGCGCTCAAGGCAGAAGGCTATTTCCTCTGTATCGAAACCAACGGCCTCAAGTCCGCGCCGCCGCAAATCGACTACGTCGCCACCAGCCCCAAAGCCTGCTACGTAGACAAATACGAAACAAACTGCATCGCCGAAGCTGACGAAGTGCGCATCGTGGCGGACGGCGATGTCGTTGCGTTCTGCCAAAACATGGAACGCAAAATCCGCGCGCGCCATTACTACCTTTCGCCCTGCGAACAAAACGGCGCGATGAACATCTACGACACCATCCGCCAAATCGGTATCTTAAACAGCCGCCCCGATGCGCCCGTGCATTGGCAGTTGAGCGTGCAGACGCACAAATGGGCGGGGATAGAGTAGGGGAATAGTGAAGAATCAAACGCCAACCTAATACGCAAATATCACTCTTCTAAATCCTTATATTATTGAAAAAGGTCGTCTGAAAATTTTCAGACGACTTTTTTGCGGCTGTCGGGTTAGTTTGATAAAAAATGAAAGACAGGAATCAATACAGATGGAGACCTTTACAATAACATAGGTTACTAAAATTTTATGCTCAATTTCATTTT
>NZ_CEXQBZ010000130.1:0-26630 GCF_982712965.1 Neisseria flava
GGAGTACGGCTTGGTATTTGAAGTGTAATGTATATTTGCTCATAAAAAAACTGCACCTTGTGAGTTGGAGGGGATGTATCCAACTTTTGGGGTGCAGTTCAAATTTTCAGACAACCTTTTTGAAAACAAACGGTCTTTTATTTTACCAAGCGGTACGAAAAACAACAGTTTTTCTGAAAAAATCCATTTCTACAAACCAATCACCAAATATAATTAGTAACATTTTCAATAGTTTAAATTTCCAGCTTAAATATTTTTTATGAATACATCATTTTTTATATCTACCATGCTAGAATTACTCTCAATTATTCATTTCAGATATTAACTCATCCTACCAAAACAAAAGGGAATATTTGTTTCAGTTACAGTGAACTAATAAACAATCTCGTAATCTTACTTAATTTAGGTTAAATTACCCAAATAACCCAAAATACAGTACAGATAGCGTGAATGAATGAATAATAAGAGGTTCGACCGTCTAGATATGCTACAAACAATCAAAACGGCCATAGTCCGAACCATAAAAGGCTTTCCTTAATTTCCAAGGCAATACACCATCAGAAAAACGGATAGATACGGGCCACCCGGTTAAAGCTAAAAACCTTTCAATCGGTTTTCAGTCGAAAACTTCTGCCGCAAGCAGTATTTTTCTTACACTGGGAAACTCCTCTATTTGATAAAAGGAACACCATATCGTTACACTGCTACGGGTATGAATCCGTAATGTTCAAACATGGGAAATACAAATTATGTCAAAACAAACTCTGTCTGCACTCACTAATCATGGGCAAACCAATATCCACACATCTCGTACAACCTCAAATATAACCCAACAAAGTCAAACAACTTCTTCTACACTGAATGCTTTGATTTTCGAGCACTCAATGGGTGGAATGAATATCGCTACTGCTCTACCGAAGCAAACTTACGGCAAAACTAATATTGCTGGCACTCAAAATATACAGCCCGCCAAGGTTCCTATAAATAAATCCAAACTGACGCCTTTCGAAGCCAAGTTGCTTGCTCAAGCCAAAGCCGCTGCCGAGAAGAAAGCTGCTCAGGAAAGAGCTGAAGCTGCTCATAAAGCCGCCATAGCCGCTGCTCAAGCCAAAGCCGCTGCCGAGAAGAAAGCTGCTCAGGAAAGAGCTGAAGCTGCTCATAAAGCTGCGATGGCCGCTGCAGAGAAAAAAGCTGCTGCCGAAAAAAAGGCTGCTCAAGAAAGAGCTGAAGCTGCTCATAAAATCGCTATGGCTGCCGCAGAGAAAAAAGCTGCTGCAGAGAAAAAGGCTGCTCAAGAAAGAGCTGAAGCTGCTCATAAAATCGCTATGGCTGCCGCAGAGAAAAAGGCTGCCGCAGAGAAAAAGGCCGCACAAGAAAGAGCTGAAGCCGAGCGCAAAGCAGCCCGAGAAAAAGCTGAAGCCGAACGTGTAGCTTTGGAACAAAAACGAGAAATCGATCGTAAGGCAGCCATCATCACTGCTCGCGAAAAAGCAGAAGCAGCCCGCAAAGCTGCTGACGCTGCTGCAAAAGCTGAATTAGCAGAGAAAAACCGTGCCGAACAAATCAAACATTCGGCAAACAAACCAGGTAATCATTCTTCAACCGAAGAAGAAATGAGCAAACCTGTAAAAAATACAGTCTCTAAAACAGACAACCCATCATCCGATAAATCCCATGTCGGCAAAAGTACGCTGCCAACGCAAAACAATGCAGGTAAAGTAACCGACCTTTCCGATGACGACAATAATGCAGCGCAGCACCAAAACAACAAAAGCGTTTCTCCTACGCAACCTGTTGCTGAAAAAGGAACGACTGCGACTGCCCACATCCATAATTCTGCAGAAGGCAAACAATCAGAATCCGGCGACTATAAAGTATATGAGTCCAAACAATATGGTCGTTACATTAATGTAAATGATTTCGGCGCAGATCCGACAGGTAAAAAAGACAGCCTGGCGGCTATCAAAGCCGCACTCGAAGCTGCTCATAAAGAAAAAGCCATGCTGTTTATGGACGGCACTTATTACATTTCTGACCAAATCGTTATCGACAATAATACCTCCGGTGTTAAAGGCATCTTCGGTGCTGGCATGGGCAAAACCCAAATCAACTTTGACAAAGCTCAAGTTGGTATATTCAATTCCAACACTAACCACGATGATGTTCGAGCTTTTGCAGGTATCTTGGTAGATGGTCAAAATGGCAAAACGATTGCCGACCTATCCGTTCGATACACCAACGCTGATTTCTACCGCAAAGGTTTAAGCTATTTCGGTAAAGTAAACGGCATTTTAGTCAACGATGCAGACAACACCCTGATCAGCAAAGTGGAAGTATCCGGTGCAAACCGTGCAGGTATAACCTTTACCTCTACCGCTGCACTCATGCGCGAAGCAGGCTACAAACTATCTTATAAAGACCGTGTTGCCAACGGCTCCATCGACGACAAATACGATTCACTGCCTTTAGGTGAAAATAACCGTATCGTTGACTCCAACCTGCACCACAACCGCGTTGCCGGCGCACTGGTTTCCTATCAAAAGAATTTCCTCGGAGAAGGCAACCTCTTGTCCTGGAACGGACACCAAGATGATGGAGGCACCGGCTACGGCATCGCCGCCGCTGCAGGTAGCTACAATTACGGCATCACCTACCGCAAAAATACGACCGACCACAACTACCGGAAAGGTCTGGACGTGCATGACGGCACAGACGTCTTAATTGAGAACAACACACTAAATGGCGACCGCCTGTACGGTATTGCGGTCTATAACCGCCAATTCTCGCTGGATAACGTCAAAATATCCGGTAATGTCATTACACAGGACACTTCGTTCCGTCTTGCAGTCGATGACACTCCGGGATACGACTACCATATGTATTCAGGTATCCAAGTACAGACCAATACGCAACGCCGGGACTTACACAGTAAAGATAAAGGCTATTTTGACATCAGCAACAACACAATCAATAACTTGGAGGTCTATAAAGACAATATCCAAACCTACGGTATCGAATTCCGTAACCATGAACAAAAAATGGATTACACACTAAACATTACCGGTAACAAAATCAGTGGCGAATCCACCAAATACCTGATGGCGGTTATCAATGATACCTACGCCCCGCAAACTCATGAAAAAGGTATCGGTACCAGCACCATCAACATCAGTGATAATGTTGCCGATATTGGCAAAATAAAGAGCGGAGCTGTTCCTTTCTATATTGAAGAACATCACTCCGACGTACCGATGCATGGTTCGGTTACGCTAAACAACAACGCCGTTACCGTTCGTGAAGAATCCGGCGGTTATGCTGAATTTGCCTTTATGCGTACAAATGCCAAGGAATATAACGTTACCAATAATACCCTGTCACTACACGGACACCTGGATAACGGTATCGTTGAAGTCCGCAGCACCGGGGATGGTAAGGTTAATGCTAATTTAAATATGGCAAATAATACCTTGGTAACCGACATCAAAGGCCAAATCTACAAAACCTGGCTGCGTTATGAATCGGATATTGATGTTTATGCCAACTCCAACACTCATAACGGCGATACGCTTGATAATGTCAATACCAAAGGCAGCAACGTCAGCATGTCTGATGTATTGGTCAGCGTCAGCAAAAACATCAACACCATCCAAGATGCCGTCTATTCCTACCAGCATAAAACCTTACCAGTAACAGAAGACCACGTGCACACCAACGGCATCCTATAAACCCGCCGTAATCAAAAGGTCGTCTGAAATTTCAGACGACCTTTTATCTATTCTCCAAACTACACCGCTACGGCAGCCTTGATGTGCGGATGCGGGTCGTAGCCTTCCAACTCGAAATCTTCAAATTTGAATGCAAACAAGTCTTTGACTTCAGGATTAATTTTCATCACCGGCAGCGCGCGGAAGTCGCGGCTCAATTGCAGTTTTGCCTGTTCAAAATGGTTGCTGTACAGATGCGCATCGCCGAAGGTGTGGATAAATTCGCCCGCTTCCAGCCCGCAAACTTGGGCAATCATCATGGTCAACAGCGCGTAGCTGGCGATGTTGAACGGCACGCCAAGGAAAATGTCCGCGCTGCGTTGGTAAAGCTGGCAGGACAATTTGCCGTTGGCGACGTAAAACTGGAACAGCGCATGGCATGGTGGCAATGCCATTTCATCCACCAGCACCGGATTCCATGCCGACACAATCAGGCGGCGGGAATCGGGATTTTTTTTGATTTGTTCCACCACATTGGCAATCTGGTCGATATGGCGGCCATCGGGTGCAGGCCAACTGCGCCATTGGTAGCCGTACACAGGCCCCAAGTCGCCGTTTTCGTCCGCCCACTCGTCCCAGATGGAAACATTGTTATCTTTCAAATATTTGATATTGGTATCGCCTTTGAGGAACCAAAGCAGCTCATGAATAATCGAGCGCAAGTGCAGCTTTTTGGTGGTCAGCAGCGGAAAGCCTTGACTCAAATCGAAGCGCATTTGATAACCGAACACCGAGCGCGTACCAGTGCCGGTACGGTCGGATTTGTCGATGCCGTTTTCGAGAACGTGGCGCATTAAGTCGTGGTAGGCTTTCATTGGTATCCTTTAAGAGTGTCTGTTGTTGGAAATGTTTGGGGCGTATTGTATAGCAATTTGTCAGTGAGCTGCATGATAGAGGTCGTCTGAAAACGGCAAATCCGGTTTCAGACGACCTTTGCATGATCCCTTATCGAATGTTCCGAAATCGAGCTTTTCCAGCTCAAACAAGATTCATTTTTTAATGTGTTATTTTCTTTCTTAGCTTCTTTTTCAAGTAAAAAATCAGCGTTATTGTTGACAATATTGGTCATATTTACATGAAAATTTGCGCCAGATTAAATTTTTACGCAGCTCCACTCTGAATTTCTAGTTTAATTACTTAGAATATAAATTCAATTTATATTAATATAATAGAATTTTAAAAATAAATTTTTTATTTTATTGGAAATATATACTAAATAATAAAATTCTCAAAAAAATAATGTCAACAATTTTCGTCAAAACCGCTTGGCAGGCAAAAAAATTAGGTTTATATTTCTTTCCATAAATTCATTATCTCTTTAATCCTATTGTCAAGGAGCACCAAATGACTGACCTGAATGCCTTGTTTGCCAATCTAAAACAACGCAACCCCAATCAAGAGCCGTTTCACCAAGCGGTTGAAGAAGTATTCATGAGCTTGGGGCCGTTTTTGGCAAAAAATCCGAAATATACCCAGCAAAACCTGCTTGAGCGCATCGTCGAACCTGAGCGCGTGATTATGTTCCGCGTCACTTGGGTGGACGACAAAGGACAAGTCCAAGTCAACCGCGGCTACCGCATTCAGATGAACTCCGCCATCGGCCCTTACAAAGGCGGCTTGCGCTTCCACCCGACCGTCGATTTGGGCGTATTGAAATTCCTCGCCTTCGAGCAAGTGTTTAAAAACGCTCTGACTACCCTGCCTATGGGCGGCGGCAAAGGCGGCTCCGACTTTGATCCCAAAGGCAAATCCGACGCTGAAGTGATGCGTTTCTGCCAAGCCTTTATGAACGAACTCTACCGCCACATCGGTCCGAACACCGACGTACCCGCAGGCGACATCGGCGTAGGCGGTCGCGAAATCGGCTTCCTGTTCGGACAATACAAAAAAATCCGCAACGAATTTGCCTCCGTCCTGACCGGCAAAGGCCTCGAATGGGGCGGCAGCCTTATCCGTCCGGAAGCGACCGGCTACGGTACCGTGTACTTCGCCCAATCCATGCTGCAAACGCGCGGCGATTCGATTGAAGGCAAACGCGTGCTGATTTCCGGCTCCGGCAACGTCGCACAATACGCCGCCGAGAAAGCCATCCAACTGGGCGCGAAAGTGCTTACTATTTCCGACTCCAACGGCTTCGTCCTCTTCCCCGACAGCGGCATGACCGAAGACCAACTCGCCGCGCTTATCGAGCTGAAAGAAGTCCGCCGCGAACGTGTTTCCACCTACGCCCAAGAACAAGGTTTGAAATACTTTGAAAACCAAAAACCATGGAGCGTTGCCGCCGAAGTTGCCCTGCCTTGCGCGACCCAAAACGAATTGGACGAAGAAGCTGCCAAAACCCTGCTGGCAAACGGCTGCTACGTCGTTGCCGAAGGTGCGAACATGCCTTCTACTTTGGGCGCGGTCGAGCAGTTCGTCAAAGCGGGCATCCTGTATGCGCCGGGCAAAGCTTCCAACGCCGGCGGCGTGGCAACTTCAGGCTTGGAAATGAGCCAAAACGCCGTCCGCCTGTCTTGGAGCCGCGAAGAAGTCGACCAACGCCTGTTTGACATCATGCAAAGCATCCACGAATCCTGCCTGAAATACGGCACTGAAAACGGCAAAACCAACTACGTCAACGGCGCGAACATCGCCGGTTTCGTCAAAGTCGCCGATGCGATGCTGGCGCAAGGCATCGTGTAAGTCTGATTCTCCTGACTTTAAAATGTGGAAAAGTCGTCTGAAAACCTTGAATCGGGGTTTTCAGACGACCTTTTTTATAGCCTGAGGGCAAATTTCTTGTTACAGTCTGTCCATTACTATTTATTAGGGAGCCATTATGCTGAGCCGTTATGTTTTTTTATCTGCCTGCCTCCTCTCTTGCGCCACCTTCGCACAAACCTTATCCCAAACCCTGCCCAACGGTCTGAAAATCATCGTCAAAGAAGACCACCGCGCGCCTGTCGCCGTTTCTCAAATTTGGTACAAAGTCGGCAGCGTGGATGAGAAACCGGGCAAAAGCGGATTGAGCCACGCCTTAGAACACATGATGTTTAAAGGCACACCTTCCGTACCATCGGGCGAATACAGCAGCCGCATCGCCCGTTTGGGCGGCGATGACAATGCCTACACCAACCGCAGCGAAACGGTATATTACGCCAATATTGCCTCTGCCAACTTGCCTGAAGTTCTCAAACTTGAAGCCGACCGGATGCACAACCTCAATTTCAGTGATAAAGAGTTCGCTACCGAAATGAACGTTATCCGAGAAGAACGCCGCCAGCGCACGGAAGACGATGCCGACGGGAAAATGTGGGAACAAATCTATCTGAATAGCTTTACCCTGCCCTCCATGAAAGCCTCCATTATCGGCTATATGGAAGACCTGCACACCTTGCGCGCCGACGATCTGCGCGCTTGGTACAAACAATTCTACGCACCCAATAATGCCGTTTTGGTCATCATCGGCGATGTCGATGCCAAACAGACCCTGCGCACGGCGGCAGGATTGTTCGGCAAAATACCGCGTAAAGCTTTGCCTGAGCGGAACAATCTGAAAACCGAACCCGTCAAACGCGCACCTTCTGTTGCCCAAGCTTCCTCTCCCGTTACCCGTCAACCGTTGGCTGCCATCAGCTGGCGCGTTCCCTCCCTCTTCCGCCTTGACGACAAGCTGCCTTACGCCTTGGATGTCCTGACCAACGTTTTGGCGGGCAACACTTCCAGCCGTTTGGACAAAAACCTCGTGCGAGGCAAACAAAGTGCATTAAGCGCGAATGCCCATTACGACCTGCTCAGCCGCGAAATGCCGCTGTTCGGCGTATTTGGAATGCCTGCTGAAAACGTATCCGCTGAAACCCTGCTTACGCAGATGAAGTCCGAAATCAAAGACATCGCCGACAACGGCATCAGCAAAGAAGAACTCGACCGTATCAAAGCACAGGCATTGGCGGGCGAAATCTACGCGCGCGACTCTATGGTTTCACAAGCTTCGCTGATGGGTCGTTTGGAAGCGCGCGGGTTCAAATATTCCGATGAAGCCGCAATCCGCCGCCGCATACAGGCCGTAACCGCCGAAGAAGTACAAAAAGCCGCACAAATGCTGACGGACGACCGTTCAAGTACCGTCATCATCATGCCGGAATCCGCCCCTCCCGCACCGGCAGACTATACGGCAGTAAAAAAGCCTGAAAAACAATGACAAACCGTTTTCAGACGACCTCTTGCTGTGCGATAATGCCAAACGATAACATCTTAACGTGATTGCTAAGATAAAATTTACCGTGTTCCATTATCACCCTGGCAAAACATCCTTCTTACACAGAGGTCGTCTGAAAATGAAATCCTCCTTTTCCTCCGTTTTCCGTACCGCGCTGACCGTCTCTTCCGTTCTGATCCTCAGTGCGTGTCCAAGCAACACTTCACCCGTCAACCCGCCGCGGCACAACACCCAAATTACCCCTCCCCCCAAACCGCAGGCAGTCGTTGCTTTAGCACTCGGCGGCGGCGCATCCAAAGGGTTTGCCCATATCGGCATCATCAAAGCCCTCAAACAAAACGGCATCCCCGTCAAAATCATTACCGGTACGTCGGCAGGCGCCATCGTCGGCAGCCTGTATGCCTCCGGCGCAAGTCCCGACCGTTTGGAATTGGAAGCCGAAATTCTCGGCTCAACCGATTTGGTCGATCTGACCCTATCCACCAGCGGCTTTATCAAAGGACAAAAACTGCAAGACTACATCAACCGCAAAGTCGGTAACCGCCCGATTCAAGACTTCCCGATTAAATTCGCCGCCGTCGCCACCGACTTCGAATCTTCCAAAGCCGTCGCCTTCAACCGCGGCAATGCCGGACAGGCAGTCCGCGCATCCGCCGCCATCCCCAACGTGTTCCAACCCGTCCTGATCGGCGGCCGTCGATACGTTGACGGCGGACTGACCCAGCCCGTACCCGTCAGCGCGGCAAAAAAACAGGGGGCAAACTTCATCATCGCCGTTGATATTTCCGACAGGCCGTCTAAAAACCTCAAACAAGGCTTTTTCTCCTACCTCGACCAATCCATCAACGTCATGTCGCAATCTGCCCTGCAACATGAATTAAGCCAAGCAAATGTCGTCATCCATCCCCAAGTTTTGGACTTAGGCGCAGTCGGCGGCTTCAGCCAAAAACAACGTGCGATCGCCGAGGGGGAGCGTGCCGCGAAAGCCGCTATTCCTGAAATACGGCGCAAACTGGCAGCTTACCGCTACTAAGCCTTTAGTGCTTTATGCAAAGAAAAGGTCGTCTGAAAATATAAAACTATTTTTAGACGACCTCTGTTTAAGGGAGCTAGCATACTCCCTTTTTTCTTACGGGTGCGATCTCTGTTTTATAGTGGATTAAATTTAAATCAGGACAAGGCGACGAAGCCGCAGACAGTACAGATAGTACGGCAAGGCGAGGCAACGCCGTACTGGTTTAAAGTTAATCCACTATAAACCGAAGCTATCAAAGCAAAAGGGATACAAGCATGCCCTGTATTTTCAAAAAAAGTCGTCTGAAAACCATATAAGCTTTTCAGACGACCTTTCTTTATTGTGCTTTGACGCTTACAAGGTGCCGTAAGAGTGCAGGCCGCTTAGGAACATATTGACGCCGATGAAGGCGAAGGCGGTAACGAAGAGTCCGATGACTGCCCACCATGCGAGGATTTTGCCGCGCCAGCCTGCGACAAGGCGCAGGTGCAGCCAGACGGCGTAGTTGAGCCAGACGATGAATGCCCATGTTTCTTTCGGGTCCCAGCTCCAGTAACGTCCCCATGCGTCGGCAGCCCACAGTGCGCCGAGGATGGTGGCAATGGTGAAGAACAGGAAACCGACGGCGATGGCTTTATACATGACTTCTTCGATGACTTGCGAATGCGGCAGCCATGATTTTTTGCCGGCGTTTTCGTTTCTCAATGCCCAGAGTTCGGCGATGCCGAGCATGGCGGCGATACAGAATGCGCCGTAGCCGATAAAGTTGGCGGGGACGTGGATTTTCATCCACCATGATTGCAGGGCGGGAATCAGGGGTTGGATGGTGTGTGCTTCGCGGGAAAAGCTGTACCAAAGGACGAAGCCGACGACGATCGCCATGAAGCTGAAGACGAAACCGCCGAGTTTTTGTACGGCAAAACGGGCTTCGTAGTAGAGGTACATCAGGGCGGTGATGACGAGGAAGAGGATGAAGACTTCGTAGAGGTTGGAAACGGGGATGTGTCCTGCGTCAGGGCGCAGGAGATAGCTTTCGTGCCAGCGCACTAAAAGTCCGGTAAAGCCTGCGACGGCGGATACCCAAGCGAATACAGAACCCATGCCGAGCAGGGTGTTGGTGGCGACGTTTTTGCGTTGTGCCAGTACGGCGCCGGTGATGTAGGCGAAGAGTGCGAAGAAGACGAAGGCGCATTGCCACATAATCGCGGACTGGCTGCTGAGGAAGTATTTAAGCAGGAAGCCGTCAGAATGCGTGATTTCGCCATCGTAGAGCATGACGGCGCCGTATGCGAGGACGGCACACAAGGGGGCAAACCAGCGCATGGGTTTGAAAAACCAGCCTAAAAAGACGGTAATACCCGCGCTTGCCCACAAAATCACCATTTCGTAGATGTCCATGGCGTGCTGAATGCGGGTTTGTGCGAAGAATGCGCCGGCTGCGGTCAAGAGGGCGAATATGCAGTCGACCGTATTCAGGGACTTGAGGAACGATTTGTGCATCAGCAGCTCGTGTTCGGGTAGGGGGTTATGGTTATGCGTCATGGTTCAAATCTTTCGCCAGTCGTTGCAGGCTTTGTGTATGTTGCGGAAACTCTTTTTGCAGGTCGCGCTCGTTGCGGCTGGAAGACATGGCAAAGCGGATGCGGTCGTCTGAAAACAGAACCCACGCGCGTTTCTCGCGGATGTAGAACATAAATATCGTGCCGAGAACCAGCAAAACAGAGCCTAAATAGACTAAAAATGCACCGGGCGAACGGGTCATTTGCAAGCCGGAAGAGCGGACTTCTTCAAAGCCGTCCAGTTGCAGGAGCATGGGTGCGGGGTATTCGGTCAGGCCGGTATAGGCGTCCATGCTGTGCAGCAGGAAGCGGTTGCGCGCTTCGTCTTGAGGCCACTCGGTCAGCTTGTATTTTTGGATGGTTTCTTCCAATACGGCATTCATAACGCCGAACAGCATTTCGTAAAAATATCCCTGCATTTTTTCCTGCTGCTCTTTGGGGATGTTCTTGGTGATAAATTCGTCCAACGCCAAATAGCCGCCTTTCGCAAAAATGCCCAAGGTATTTTCGGCGGCAAGGGTGAATTGCTCGCGGATGTTTTCGGGCGCGTTCAAGGTCGCGTTGCGGATGACGGCTTTGCGTGCGGCTTCGTCTTTCAAGAGTTCGCGCATCGCCATGAAGGTATCGGGTTTGAAAGTCTTATCGGCAGGAATGCGCAGCCAACGGTATTGCTGTTCCAGACCTGTGCGCGTACCGGTGATGAAGAAATAATCCTGTTCCTGCTTAACGGGCAGCATATAGTTTTTATATTCGACAGCCTGACCCGCTTTGTCGCGGATTCGGTAAACAACGGATGGGCCGATGTTGGTGTATTTTTTGTTTTCTTGAGAGACGGCGCGCACGTCGTTAATCGCTGATTGCAGGGTTTGCTCTTTTTCAGACGACTTGCTCATGTCTTCCACGTTCATGGACGTGAATTGGTCAAACTCCAGTTTGTAGGACGTATTGCCGATGTCGAGCGGGAAATCGCGCATAGATGTCGCCCTGAGCGTTACCGGCTCGCGGCTTGTGCTGCCCAAATTCCAGGCTTTAAACTTCAAATCGGATCCGCCGTCGGCAAAGCTCGCTTGATAGATGGTGATGCCGTGCAGCGTCAGTGGATGATTGACGCGGATGGTGTGTTCCGATTTTTTGCCGCTTTCCTTGTCGGTAATTTCCAAATCGCTGGCAAAATCACGCGGCATCCCGGTATTGTAAAAGTCGATGTGGAACTTCTTTAGCTTCACTTCAAACGGCAAATCCTGAACCAGCATCCCGTTGTCGGCATTGAGGAAGACCACGTCCGCGCTTTGCCCTTCGGTAATGTTCACATTGCCGCGGAACGACAGGTTCGACGTACCCAAAATGCTTTCCGGTTTGAAGTCTTTGGCATAGACGGAATGGTTGTCCGGCACGACGCGTCCGGTCAGCATACCGATTTTCAGCAGCAGGTTGCTGTCTATCAAGCCGCCTAAACAAATCACAATCAGCGCGGCATGGGCAAAAATATAGCCCCACTTGTTCATCGCCCCTTTTTTGGCGGCAACCAAAACCGAACCGTCTTCGCGCGTTACGGTTTTGCAGCTGAAGCCTTGTACTTCAAGATAACGCTGGGCGATTTCAGACGACATCTTGCCTTCCAAAACGGTCGAATGGCGCATCGCCGCCAATGATTTCTCTTTGGCGTTTTCACGGAACGATTTGATTTCGCGAAGAAAAGGCGGAACATTGCGAATCAGGCACAAGCTGGTCGATATCACCAAAAACATCATGATGACCACAAACCAAGCCGATGCATAAACATCGTACAGGCCTAAAAAGTTGAAAATCTGCGCCCAAAACGGGCCGAATTTCACGACATAATTGACCTGCGGCTGGTTTTGCTGCAACACCGTCCCGATGACCGAAGCGACGCCCAAAAGGCTGAGCAGGGCAACGGCAAAACGCATAGAGCTTAAAAAAGCGAACCAAGGTTTGTGAATAAGAGGGACGGATGAAGAGGATTTGCTCATAGCGGTTTGATTCTATAAGGAATACAAAGACTGTCAGGATTCGGAAGAACCCAAACATTGGAAACGGCGCGGACAGGTGGATATGATGGAGTAAAAAGCCCAGAGCCGCCATTTGAAAAAACTTATTGCCTCAAAAGCGGCAGCTACCATCGCACAAGGTCGTCTGAAAACAACCCAGCCCAGAAGAGCAGGAGTTTTCAGACGACCTCATATTCACGTTCGCCGCAAAAGCGGGCAAACAATACAAATCCGGCAGAAATCAATGCAGACCTTGGATAAAGTTGGCAACTGAATTCAACTCTTCTTCGGTCATGCGTTTGGCGATGTCTTCCATAATCGCATTTTTGCGTTGTCCGGATTTATACGCCTTCATTTGATCGACCACATAAGACATATGTTGGCCGCCTAAGCGCGGATAAGCGACGATTTCAGTGCCGCCGCCCGGAATACCTGCGCCGCTAGGACCGTGGCAGGACATACATGCAGGGATTTTTTTATCCACCAAACCGCCGCGGTAGATTTTACCGCCCAAAACAGGATCATTTTGTTTAGGGTTAGCTTCACCGGGTTTAGGCTGCTGTTTGGCATAGAATGCGGACACATTCAGGATGTCTTGTTCGGACAGGTTCATCACCATAGGTTTCATCACAGCGGCAGAGCCGTGTGTACGTTTGCCTTCTTTAATGTCCAAGGTTTGACGGTAGATATAGCCAGTATGTTGCGCAGCAAGTTTGGGGTACATGGCGATGCCGCTGTTACCGTCTGCCGCATGACATGCCGCACAAATGGTAGTAGCTACTTCTTTGCCTTTTGCAATATCCGCTTTCGGGGCAGCGACAGCCGCACCGGCAGCCAAAACCAAGGCCGCTAAAGTCAATCGTTTCATGGAGTGCTCCTGATTACAGCATTGCATACCGCGACAATGCCTTTTTTATACTCAAAACGCCGGATAAATTTTACCCGATAAAAACCGATAATTCTATAAACGTGCTATTCTATACTAGATTTACATTAAATTACTACCATGTTTCGCAACATGGACACGGCAAATTCTGCCACTCCATCCTAGGAAACAAGGAAATACGGATGAACCTCTTTCAGAACGCCAAATTCTTCACCACCGTCAACCATCTCAAAGACCTGCCCGATACGCCCGCAGAAATCGCATTTGTCGGACGGAGTAATGCAGGCAAATCCAGCGCGATTAATACCCTGACCAACCATGTCCGGCTTGCTTACGTCTCCAAAACGCCGGGACGAACCCAACACATCAATTTCTTCGAATTGAGCAACGGCAGCTTCATGGTCGATTTGCCGGGCTACGGTTATGCGCAAGTTCCCGAAGCCATCCGTACGCATTGGGTCAAACTCTTGGGCGATTATCTCCAACAACGACGCCAGCTCATTGGCTTGGTGTTGATTATGGATGCGCGCCACCCGTTAAAAGAGCTGGATTTACGAATGCTCGACTTTTTCCATATCACCGGTTGCCCTGTACATATTTTGTTGTCGAAAGCCGACAAGCTGTCGAAAAACGATCAAATCAAAACTTTGGGTGCAGTCAAAAAATCGCTCAAGCCCTATATGACCCGTCAGCGTATCAGCGTGCAACTGTTTTCCAGCCTTAAAAAGCAAGGTATAGAAGAAGTCAACCAAGTCGTCGGAGAATGGTTTGCTACGCATCAAGAAGAAATCGACAACTTGAATATCGGAAATTCGGGAAATTCCGAGTCATTGTAATCGGTCGTAGTATAGTCTGCATTGACGGGACGCAAATCCGTACTGTTCCTGTTGTATTTAACACGAAAGGTCGTCTGAAAACGCTTGGTAGTGATTCAGACGACCTTTATCACTTCCCCAGCCTACCACCTGCCCGATGCTTACCTTGTTGAGGAAGATAGCAAAGCAAAGAGTGGCAACCCATTATAAAAAGGTCGTCTGAAAAGTCTTTAGCCTTTCAGACGACCTTTTATCATATATTGATAATCCTATTGCGCCTTAGTTTCAGTTACAAAGCCGACTTTACTGATACCGGCTTCACGCGCGGCTTCGAGTGCCTTGTTGACGTATTCGTACTCTACTGCTTTATCAGCCGCAATCGCTATGATGGTATCCGCATTTTCCTGCTTCTCGGTTTTCAAACGTGAAATCACCGTATCAATATCGACTTTAGTCGCAGAATCACCGCCAACATAGTAGCTGCCGTTGGCATCTATCGTCAGTCGCAGCGGATCTTTAGGCTGCTTTTCCTTCTGCTTTGCCGCTTTTTCCGAAGCTGTCGGCAATTCCAAAGGAATCGAGTGGGTCAATACAGGCATGGTGATCATGAAAACAATCAACAACACCAGCATCACATCGACCAAAGGCGTAACGTTAATGTCTGACATCGGCGCGTCATCGCCGGAATTCATTGAGCCGAATGCCATAATTTAGTCCTTTTGATTCAACAGGCGGACGTGCAAATCGTGCGCAAAAGCGTCCATATCTTGAGAGAGGGTTTTCTTACCGCGATTGAGGAAGTTGTACGCCAAAACAGCAGGAATGGCGACAAACAAACCGGCAGCAGTCGATACCAGCGCCTCACCAATCGGACCGGCAACGGCAGCAATACTCATTTGCCCACTTTGACCGATATTGATTAAAGCATGATAAATTCCCCAAACCGTACCGAACAAGCCGATAAACGGAGCGGTTGCACCAATGGATGCCAAAGCAGTCATACCGTAGTCAAACTGGCGCATAGCTTGCTCCATGCTGTTTCGGATTTGAATGACGAGGTATTCATTCAAAGGCAGCTCGGTAGTAAGTGTTTTCGCATTGCTTTGACGATAGCTTTGGTAAGCACGCAAAGATTCGTCCGCTACACGGCTCATTGGTGAATCAATGCTCTTCACTTTCTGTACCGCCTCCGACAGCGTAAAAGCATTCAACATTTGCGTTTTCACTTCAGCATTGGCACTTTTGGCTTTTTTCAGTTTGATAGTGCGCAGGATAATCAGACACCAAGTAACAATGCTCATCAACAGCATCAGTACGAATACACTGATCAGGACGAAATCGCCTGATTCAAACACTAATTTCAAATCCATAATTTTTCCAGATTAAAAATAAAATTAAAAATTTCTTTTTGTCAAAATACAGGTAATTCGCGTTCATTTACTGAAGTTGGAAATTAATTTTACCTCGGTATTCTGTCAAACGGTTTGTGGGGTATCGGCTGCCGGCGGCAGTAGCTGCCTTCCTTGCTGCATTATCTAAACGTTGGAATCCGCTACTTTTAGTTACGGTAACTTTTACAACCTTACCACCGGGTTGAACAAGAATAGATAAATGCACTATCCCTTCCTCTCCGTTTTCTAGAGAGAGAGGCGGATAAGCCGGAGTAGGGAGGAAACCTTTATCTACAATGGCAGGAGGACCGCCGCTTCCACCTCCACCCCCGGCGCCTCCGCCGCTACCGGTACCTGATCCATGTTCACCTTTGGCACCGCCGCTTCCTGATCCACTGCCTTCACCGCGTCCGCTGCCGGTACCTTTCGTACCGCCACCACTTCCTTTACCCTCACCGTGAAGAGCCTTACCTTCTCCACTGCCTTTTCCGTTTTCCGCAGTATTCGGACCGGTTTTAGTACCGGTGTATTCCGAGGCTTGAGGCGCAGGTTTGGATTCTGTTTTAGGTTCAGGCTTAGGCTCTGGGCGTGGCTCTGGTTTAGGCTCAGGTTTGGGTTCCGGCTTAGGTTCGGGCTTCGGTTTTTCAACCGGCTTCGGCTTCTCTTTAGGCTGCTGGATATCAGCATCCTCTTTTTTCGTCACCACCGGCTTGATGATAGGCTTTGGAGGCTCAACCGGCTTAGGTTTTGGCCTTGGCTTTGGTTGTTCAGGCTCAGGCGTCTTTTCCGGAGCTGCCGGTGCACCTTCGCCTTCAGGACTACCGTCCCCGCCACCATCACCACCCAAATCTGCCAAATCGACAAACTCAATATTCATCATTTCCGGCACAGGCGGCTTGTGTGCTTGCCATAACAACGCGACCAAACCCGCGTGGATTAAAACCACCGAGATGACGACTGCTGGAGTTAAAATTCGTTCTTTATTCATAATCGACGCATGATAATAGCAACAATTTTTGTTTGCAACCTATTTTTACATTTGTTTCTAAAATGAATATCCACCTGGGAATATTTCTTCGACTTAATATCATACGACATAATATTTTGATATTGCTATTCATTATCACAACAAAACAAAAGAAAAAGAGGACGCAATGCCTCATATTAGTTGCATTAGAATGCGGTTAACAGCAAAAGTTCAAAATTTATAATATAACGTACAGATAAAATAACAACAATGGAGTAACACCCCGTCAAACAAATGGCACAAACATTATTGCCATAGGGTTTATTCAGATTTATTTCCAGCCCCATCAACAAGAAACTGACAAGAACGGAAAAACAAACCTATTGCACTTACCTATTTATAGGTCGTCTGAAAATAAAACTTACCTATACAAGCATATTACGATTACAAAAATACGCCTGATAATTTCCACTACCACCTAACCTACAGACCCTATCAAAACTTTCGCATACTCTATTTGACAGGTTAAATCATGCTGTTTTGCCGTTCACTTTTTCTGCAATGATTTCAATTTTCGGTTCATACAACAAATCATAAGTCGGCTTATTAAGCAAATCTTGCAAAGTGAATCCGTCCAAATGTGCAAAGAAAGCCTTAATCGCTCCGCCCAAAATACCGGCAAGACGGCAGGATGGCGTAATCAGGCATTCGTTGTTTTCCCCCATACATTCGACAATCTGCATAGGCTCAAGATGGCGCACGACTGCGCCAACGTTGATTTTGTCGGGAGTATCGGCAAGACGCAGTCCGCCCCCTTTCCCTCTTGTACTGGTTAGAAATCCGCCTTTGACAAGCGCGGTAACGACTTTCATCAGATGACTTTTGGAAATGTTATAGGCTTCGGCAATGGTTCCGATATTGACTAACGAATCGTCGTTTACGGCCGCATAAATCAATACCCGCAGACCATAATCCGTATGTTGCGTCAGATACATGGTTTTCTCTGTTTGAATATATTATTTTTTTAGGACGGCGGCAGTGTATCCTGCGGAGAACTGTCGCCGTTATGTGTTTGACTTTATATATGATTAAGTTTCATAATATCCGAAACATTTAAATTAATCCAGTGCAGTTTGATAATTTATTATCATTATAATCAAATATTATGAAGCCGTTAAAACGCCATCCAGCACTTATCGAACTTTCCCGCGAACACCATCACGCCCTTTCTCTCTGTGTCCGCCTTCTGCGTACGCCTGCTAAAAGCCACCAGACTGAGTTGGAAGCCCATTTCCTTGAATTAGAACCGCATTTTGCTGAAGAGGAAACCATGTTTGCTCCATATTGGCAAAATATCCCTGTTGCGATGCGTGAGCGTTTCGAGGCTGAACACGCTAAATTGCGCGGCATGATGGCAAATCCTGAATATCTTAATGAAGCATGGAACAAAGACTTTGCCGTTACCCTGCGCGACCATGCGCGCTTTGAAGAACGCGAACTGTTTCCCGCAGTCGAACCGTTCCTGCCTCCGCCTGAAGGAATCTGACAAGAAGGTCGTCTGAAAATCCTAAAAGACCTTTTCAGACGACCCTTTCCTATCCATTCAAATCTAAAATTAAACCATTCCAAAAAACAAACCAAGGAACTACCATGACCGCCTTTTTCAAACACCCTGTTTGGGCAATGGCATTCCGCCCGTTCTACTCACTGGCGGCACTATACGGCGCACTCTCCATCCTGCTTTGGGGCTTCGGCTATACAGGTACGCCCGAGTTGCGCGGCTTTTACTGGCACGCCCATGAAATGATTTGGGGCTATGCCGGACTCGTCGTTATTGCCTTTCTGTTGACCGCCGTTGCCACTTGGACGGGGCAGCCGCCCACGCGCGGCGGCGTTTTGGTCGGATTAACCGCATTTTGGTTGGCAGCAAGGATTGCCGTTTTCATTCCGGGTTGGGGCGCAACCGCGAGCGGCATACTCGGTACGCTGTTTTTTTGGTACGGCGCAGTTTGCATGGCATTGCCCGTCATCCGTTCCAAAAACAAACGCAACTACGTCGCCGTATTCGCTATCGTCGTCCTAGGCTGCACACACGCCGCATTCCACTTCCAACTGCATGCCGGAAACGCATCTGCACTGCTCAGCGGGCTGCAGTCCGGTCTGATTATGGTCTCAGGCTTTATCGGCCTTATCGGTATGCGGATTATTTCCTTCTTTACCTCCAAACGCCTGAATGTTCCGCAAATCCCCAGTCCGGTATGGGTGGCGCACGCCTCCCTTTGGTTGCCTATGTTGACTGCCATGCTAATGGCGCACCATGCCCTGCCTTGGCTATCATCAGCTTTTGCTTTTGCAACGGGTGTGATTTTTACCGTGCAGGTTTACCGCTGGTGGTATAAAGCTGTTTTGAAAGAGCCGATGCTGTGGATTTTGTTTGCGGGTTATTTGTTCACTGGCTTGGGACTGATTGCTGTCGGAGCTTCTTACTTCCATACCCCATTCCTCAACCTCGGCGTGCACCTTATCGGCGTCGGCGGTATCGGTGTCCTGACCTTAGGGATGATGGCGCGAACTGCGCTTGGGCATACCGGCAACTCTATCTACCCGCCGCCCAAATCCGTACCCATTGCCTTTTGGTTGATGATAGCCGCCACCGTCATCCGCATTATTGCAACCTTCGTCAGCGGCACCGGTTACACCCACAGCATCCGTACTTCCGCAGTCTTGTTTGCCCTGTCCTTGCTGCTTTACGCATGGAAATACATCCCTTGGCTCATCCGTCCGCGTGCGGATGGCAAACCGGGTTAATCGAATCAAGCATATCAAACGAAAGGTCGTCTGAAACCTGTTTCCAAGTTTTCAGACGACCTTTCGTTTGATCAATCAGGCTCCCGTGTCGAATACATCTCGACAAACTGTATTCGATAGCAGCATAAAAATAAGCTTGGCCTGACGACCAATGTTGCGTCGCAATATTTATCAGGAAATTTAGCGTGGACTTTATCCGCGCAAAAGCCCTAGTTTACTGCTCGCTCAAAATTCAATTAATAACTAAAAGAGCCACGCAAAAGAAAAAGGAAAGGTCGTCTGAAAACCTGTTTCCAAGTTTTCAGACGACCTTTCTATCGGATGCGACGTTTAACTAACCAATCAGAAAAACAGCTCGCGCCAGCTGATACGTTGCAAACCACAGATACGACCCTCAACTGCCAGAGACTCACCCTTATTTAACAGTAGGCTGCGAGTCGCTTTATTGGAGAAGCATTTGTTGTTTGGTGCACTCGACGTAACAGAAAGCTCTTTATCCGTACCCGTACCTCCTGAATCCCCATCTGCAGTCACGGGGGAATCATCCAATTTGCTCGGATTGAGGAAGGTAAAGCTGATAACCCCATCCCGAGTCAAACCATTGGCGTATTGCATACCGAAGCCGTCCAATTTTCGGATAACATTATCAGGTGTAAAGCGTGCGTTGCGTGCGTTCAATGCACCTCCATTATCAGCATTCACACCAATGAACGAAGTTTTTGCCACAGTTTTTACACTTGTACTGGTTGGCAAACAAACATCGGCACCAGCAGATTTTTCTTCTGTAACAGAATCATAACGACGCACAGTCACAACAGCAGTACGCAAGATCATAGTCGGTTTGACGTTTACCCGTTCACCATCACGCAAATCGATTTTCCAACCTTTTTGGGTTTTGGCAACCTGCTTGTTAGTTAGATAAATATAACCTTCTTTTCCCTTTTCTTCAGGACGAAACTCTTGTTGTTGCAAATCACTTTCGGAAGCAGCGGTTACGGTCTGATTCGGTGTCAAATCTTCATAAATACCGTAAATAGACTGCTTGTCTTTATTGGTCAGATCATTTTGATAAATCTCACTGCCCGTACCGAAAATCACGACATATTCGTTTGCTCTGCGGCGGGAAACGGCGGGCGCGGAGGTAATCGGTTTGCTGGGCGAACCCGTAAAGATTTTAACAGCCTTCCAGTTGTCTGGTTTTTCGCCGCGCAGGTCGAAACGATACATATTGCCGCCACGGTCGCCCGCATAGGCAACATCAATTACACCGTCAAAATCGGTGTCCACAAGGGTCGGCGTGGACAGACCGCCTACACCGCCTTCGACTTCGATTTTTTTCAACAATTCGCCCGGTGCTTTACCTGTACCGCTACCGCGTTTATCGCCCGTACCTACTTCCTTGCCTAACATTTCATATATGTATAATGCAGTTTCGTTTTTCGCATCGGTTTTATCTTCAACACGATAACCGCTGGCAAGAAAACCCGCATAGCGAATGTTTTCTTTTGTATCTACACGCCCGTTATCAGCAGGTCTGTTAACTGAGACGCGTCCGATTTGCGGCGTACCGATGGTATAGCCCAATGTGTTTTTCTCACCTTTAATGGTTTCAAACAATGGAACTGTTTTATTCCATTCGGTATCGGCGACATCCAAACCTGTTTTGGTAGCTTTATCTACATTACCGCCGATATTCAGGGCATACGCACCACGACCACCTTGCCCCATCGCACCGAACATAAATACGCGCTGAGTATCATTTTCCGGAGTCTGACGCAAGGTAAATCCGCCGTTAATCATATATTCATGATTGGTAATAGACGATGTATAGCTGTCTTTGGCAATATTTTTCAAAACCTTTGCCAAAGTAACTGTTTTCACATTATTGCCGTCTGAGACATCCCGCTCCATTGTCGAAGGAATGTAACTGACTTTCAGCTCATACGGATGATTTGCATCTGACGAGGTTTGGAACAAATGCACCATGCCGTCATTCGCAGCCGCAACCATATATTTCTGACGCTCGATAGTATCGTTGCCAACTTTATATTTAGTCTTATTACCGACAGCAGCAACCGAACCGTCCAAAATATCGCCCAAATCGCGCTGATCACCTTCCCGAATACGGTAAACCTGACTGTACGGTGTGTTTTTCGACTTATCTTGTATTGACTTATCATCACCAACACGACCCGTCCAATTCAGCAAATCGCTCCACTCACCCGAATTTTTACCATTATCTGCAATATCAAAATAGGCATTGTTTAAAGTATTATTGGGAATATTATTAATGAAATAAGTACCGGAATCCGTATTAATCAGGGTTTTACGGTTTGCAAACGACGGGTACTGTTTCAACTCTTCACTGCGGCGACCATCCTTCCCTAATCTTTGGAAAATAATCTGGCTGCTCCAAGAGTTCGTTTTCAAACCGATAACTGCCGACATCCCAGGCAGGCTGCTGCTGGTCGTTGCAGGCGCAGTCGCACCTACATCGTCATAACCTACATTTTTCGTGTCAGATTTAATCTGTTCTACAATGTCGTTAAATGCCTTCAACAAATTTTCAGGTTTATCTGCTTCGTAATAATACTCGGGGCGACTGGCAGCCAGCTGTAAATACCTCTTTCCTGAATCCGTAATACCTTGCCCGAAACCTACGGTAAAAGTCTGCACCAATTGTTTGCTGTAATCGACTGGATCTTTAGGATCGCCGTTCCAGCTTTTACCTGCAGCATCCGTTCCTTCGGTTTTAAAATCCTTCTCTGTAAGTTTTTTACTGAAGAAAGCTAAGCCATTATCTCTATCCCAAGAGGTATCGTACGCACCTCCTGATTGATATTGACAAACACCATGAGCCCTAGACCCAAAATAATTAAAAGCATTTAAATACAATGGATTACTTAAATCCATATTCTTACCATAATATCTCGAATAACGAGAATAACCATATCCAAAATCAGGTCTAGCCCAAGTCCTTCCCTGATTATCCCGCTGACAGCTCAAGTTTGCATCACCATCTGACATCAAAACCACATATGATTTCTGACAACGGTATTTCACATTTGGCATAACAATTTGACTAACCAACTCGAAATAACGTGAAGTAGTCGGCGTACCGCCATCAGGATTAATTTTTCTCACCCTATTTGCAATCTCAGTTGCAGGAATAGAAAATCCTTCCCTATCCGTAGTATCTGCTCGTCCTGAGTTATTCAACGTTTGCAACGCCCAATTAAACTCTCCACCATGCTTACTTAACACTTGGCTCAAAGCATCTTTTGCAACTGTCATTCGTGATGCATGAGATATATTGCCATTCTCTACTGAAATACGTTTGCCGTTGATAGAGCTCCACGCCATACTACCTGAATCATCAATAAACAGCATAATATTATGCTTAACTTCAGGCTGTTTATCGATTTTGGTTTCATTTTGCAGATACAGCGGGACTTTGGCGAACTCGCTTGTCGCGGCATTTGCCGCCCCGTTCATCAGGGCGAGCGCGGAGGCGATGCTGTAAATCATCGGACGGATGGAGCCGGGGCAACGTGAAGATTTGTTTTTCATAATGCGTTCTTTTTTCATAAAATCGTCGGTTGACGGATGATGACGTTGTTTTTATTTTCTCGGAATGTGATTCTAACATTTACAATGTCATTTATGTGCAGTTCCGAATATTTTTTTGCCTGATACAGGGGACAAATGGTGAAAATGAAACAGACCGCATGATTATTAAGGTAGAAACTATCTTAGGATACAACTTGAACGATGCGGCTTTTTGACGTAGAATGCATTGCTTCTACGGCATAGGCAGCTATGCCTGAAAAAGCACGTTACGCAGCAAAATCAAGGCTGCGGGGCGTGTTTTTTTTTAGCCGATATTTTCTCAGGCGGTCTTTTTTGTAAACAATTTTCAGACGACCCCTGCCCGTTTCTGCAAACCGACCATCATCAGGCAAACAGGATTCCATCATGACCACTCCGGCTCTTCTCGTTCTCGCTGACGGCAGCGTATTTCACGGCACATCAATCGGTTACGAAGGTTCGACTTCCGGCGAAGTCGTGTTCAACACTTCCATGACCGGCTATCAGGAAATCCTGACCGACCCGTCCTACTGCAAACAAATCGTTACCCTCACCTACCCGCACATCGGCAACACCGGCACCAACGCCGAAGATGAAGAAAGCGGCAGCGTTTATGCCGCAGGCTTGATTATCCGCGACCTGCCGCTGCTGCACAGCAACTTCCGCGCTTCCGAAAGCCTGCACGACTATTTGGTGCGCAACAAAACCGTCGCCATCGCCGACATCGACACCCGCCGCCTGACCACGCTGCTGCGTGAAAAAGGCGCACAAGGCGGCGCGATTTTGACCGGCGCGGACGCTACGGTTGAAAAAGCGCAAGAACTCATCGCCGCGTTCGGCAGCATGGTCGGCAAAGATTTGGCAAAAGAAGTTTCCTGCAAAGAAGCCTACGAATGGACCGAAGGCGAATGGGCGTTGGGCAAAGGTTTCGTTACCCCTGCCGAACAGCCGTTCCACGTTGTTGCCTACGATTTCGGCGTAAAAACCAACATCCTGCGTATGCTCGCCTCGCGCGGCTGCCGCCTAACCGTCGTCCCCGCCCAAACCAGCGCGGAAGACGTGTTGGCACTCAACCCAGACGGTGTGTTCCTCTCCAACGGCCCCGGCGACCCCGAACCTTGTACCTATGCCATCGAAGCCGTGCAAAAACTGATGGCAAGCGGCAAACCCATCTTCGGCATCTGCTTGGGACACCAGCTCATCAGCCTCGCCATCGGCGCGAAAACCCTGAAAATGCACTTCAGCCACCACGGCGCGAACCACCCCGTGCAAGATTTGGACAGCGGCAAAGTCGTCATCACCAGCCAAAACCACGGCTTCGCCGTCGATGCCGACACCCTGCCCGCCAACGCAAGAATTACCCACAAATCCTTGTTCGACAACACTTTGCAAGGCATCGAGCTGACCGACAAACCCGTGTTCTGCTTCCAAGGTCACCCCGAAGCCAGCCCCGGCCCGCAGGATGTCGGCTATCTGTTTGACAAATTCATTGACAATATGAAAGCGGCAAAATAATAAGCCGCCTTTTCAGACGACCTCTCAACTCAACAAAGGTCGTCTGAAACCCGATAAAAATCAAAACATAAAAAACAAAAATTCAGACGACCCCTCAACACAAAACGTCGTCTGAAAAATCAACCTCCCAACCCTCAAATCAGAAAGGAAAAGCATGACTGAAAAACAAATGCGCGTACTCTCCGTCGTCGCCACCCTGACCGCCGTAGGTATGTACGTTTCCTATATCCCGCAAATCCAAAACAACCTCGCGGGCAACCCCGGCTCGCCGCTGCAACCCCTCGTCGCCGCCATCAACTGCACATTATGGGTTGCCTACGGCTTTTTGAAAGAAAAACGCGACTACCCCGTCATGCTGGCAAACGCCCCCGGTATCATTTTGGGCTTGATTACGTTTATTACCAGCTTTTGAAGAAAGCTTTTCAGACGACCCTGTGTAAAATTAAAATGCAAAAGGTCGTCTGAAAAAAGATTGTCTTGCCGCAACATTTAATTCAATCAGCAACCCCATCCCCTCTCCCGTGGGAGAGGGCTAGGGAGAGGGCAGCAAGCCGCAAGGCTTGCACAAACAGCAACCCGACAACAAAAATGAACCCGCCCGAAAAACTATTGACCGCCGACAACCCCACCCTGCATCAACGCGCCAAAGCCATGCGCAAAGAAATGAGCGAGGCGGAAGCAAAATTGTGGCAGCACCTGCGGGCAGGTCGTCTGAACGGCTATAAATTCCGCCGCCAGCAGCCGATGGGAAATTATATTGTTGATTTTATGTGCGTAACACCCAAGCTGATTATCGAAGCGGACGGCGGACAGCACACAGAACAAGCCGCATACGACCACGCGCGGACGGCATATCTGAACAGCCTGGGCTTTACCGTGCTGCGTTTTTGGAATCACGAAATTTTGCAGCAGACAAACGATGTGCTGGCAGAAATCCTGCGCGTGTTGCAGGAATTGGAAAAGCAGTCTGCACGGTAGCAGATGGCTGATTTTGATTAAATTATTAAAAATTATAAGGTGCAGGCTGCCTGAATTGAGCATTTATAAAGGTCGTCTGAAAAGTAAAAAGCAGCCTGCACAACCTGTTTTCCTTGCAGAACCCTTCATCCCAACAGCCGCCCCGTCCTCTCTCCCGTGGGAGAGAGTTAGAGAGAGAGCAACAAGCCGCAAGGCTTGTATTTTGAGTGGTAGGATATTGGGAAAGGTTACCGAAATTCGGGGAATGCCCTCTCCCCAGCCCTCCCCCACGGGGGAGGGAGCAGGTTGCAGCAGGTTTTACGGTTGCAGGCAGTTTGAAAAGCAACTTGGATTTACAACCGTTGATTTCAGGTCGTCTGAAAAGTAAAAAAGCAGCCTGCAAAACCTATTTTCCTTGCAGAACCCTTAATCCCAACAGCTACCCCGTCCTCTCTCCCCGTGGGAGAGAGTTAGAGAGAGGGCAACAAGCCGCAAGGCTTGTATGGGCAGTTAGGGTGTTGGGAAAGGTTGCGGAAATTTGGAGAATGCTCTCTCCCCAACCCTCCCCCACGAGGGGAGGGAGAAGGTTGCAGCAGATTTTGCGGTTTCAGGCAGTTTGAAAAGTAACTTGGGTTTGCAGCCATTGATTACAGGTCGTCTGAAAAGTAAAAAGCAGCCTGCATAACCTGTTTCCTTGCAGAACCCTTAATCTCAGCAGCTAACTCGTCCTCTCTCCCCGTGGGAGAGAGCCAGAGAGAGGGCAACAAGCCGCAAGGCTTGTATTTGGGCGGTTAGTGTGTTGGGAAAGATTGCCGAAATTCGGGGAATGCCCTCTCCCCAACCCTCCCCCACGGGGGAGGGAGCGGATTGCAGCAGATTCAGGCGTTGCAGGTCGTCTGAAAAAGAATGCCCGAAATATCAACAGCAGGATTTTTTCAGGCAGCCTTTATCACCAGGCAGATGGAACAAACGCCGCAAGCGTTTTTTCAGACGACCTTTGATCCCATCGGTAGGGTGTGTGTCGCAAGGCACGCACGCGGTGGGTTGGGGTTGCAGGGAAAATGGAGAACGCGTACGTGCATACCGCACACACCCTTGTATATCGGAACTCCCGTATCATAGCAACAAACCGCCCGCCGCCACCCGTACACACCCAAG
>NZ_CEXQBZ010000131.1:0-26612 GCF_982712965.1 Neisseria flava
TGTCGCATACAGAACCCAGCTTACACAGAGCGCCTGAATAGGCTTTTATGAGTGTCCAAGATTTGGGGGCCAGTTCATTTTTCAGACGACCTATGCTTTGCCGGTGAAGATTTGGGTTGTTGATGGACGGTTGGCTGCTATATGGTAGCGCGTTTCAAATGCGGCTTCTTCTCCCGCGTTCAGCTTGATTAACCCTAAGCCGTTATTGAAACAGTCGGGTGCGCCGCTGAGGTTTTCGATGGCGATGGAGTCGCGGGTCGGCGGGGTGAAGATTTGCAGGTAGGGATAGGATGCGTCGGGGTAAATGCTCAGGGTCAGTCCGTTGCCTGAAAGTGTGCAGGCGGCGGGTTTGCTGCGTGCCAAGAAAAAGCTGTTGTCCAATTCGATACCCGACAGGCTTGAGGTCGTCTGAAAACGGGTGTCGTCTATCATGCTGCCGTCGGGAACCAAATCGGCATCAAAGCCCAAGCGTTTGCTGCTGTCGATTTCCAGCGACCAATCGTCGGCTTTGCCGCCGAGCGTGAAATAGGGGTGCCAGCCGTCTGCGAGCGGCATGGCGGTTGCGCCTTGGTTGCGGACGGTAGAGCGGATGCTTAAGCCGTCTGCGCTGAGGCGGTAGCGGACAGTCAGGCTGAAGGGGAAGGGATAGCCGCTGTCGTCTTGTGCGTAATCTGCGCGGATTTCGACCTCGGCGGATTGGTCGTCTGAATGGCTGTTGACGAGGGCGAACTCGCGGTTATACATCAAACCGTGTGCCGCGTGTTCGGCGAGTTTGAATTTGCCGCACTGATAGGCTTTGCCGTCAAAGCTGTATTTGCCGTAGCGCAGGCGGCAGGCGTATGGGCTGAGTTTGCCGCTGCGGAACCATTCGGTCAGGCTCCCGCGAGCGTGTTGCGGGGAGTCGTAGGCTTTGACGATATTGAACCATGTGCCGTCGGGGCGGCGGATTTCGTAGCGGTTGAGCAGCCCGCCGTAAAAATAAATTTCCGCGCGCAAATCGGCGGAAGCGAGCAGCAGGTGGTCGTTGTCGGTTTTGAGTGTGAACATGAAGCGGCTCCTGATTGGGGTGGGGGCAAGGTGTATAAAAGGTCGTCTGAAAAGTTTTCAGACGACCTTTGCGGTCAGGCTTTCCGCCGGCGGCGTTCGCCCGGCAGCAGCATATCCGCCCATTTGATGATGTTGGCGACTTCGGCGGGGTTGAGTTCGTAGAACTGTCCGCGTTTGAGGCGGTTGGGCAGGCCGATGGGGCCGAAGCCGACGCGCACGAGGCGGCTGACGGTGAGGCCTTGGCTTTCGAATATGCGGCGCACTTCGCGGTTGCGGCCTTCTTTAATCACGACGTTGTACCATTTGTTCGCGCCTTCGCCGCCTTGTTCGTAGATGCGTTCGACTTTTGCCAAGCCGTCTTCGAGCATCACGCCTTCTTCGGTGAGGCTGCGCATTTGTTCGGTGGTCAGCCCGCCCAGTACGCGCACGGCGTATTCGCGTTCGACTTCAAAGCTGGGATGGGCGAAACGTTGGACGAGTTCGCCGGAGGTGGTCAGGATGAGCAGGCCGCTGGTGTTGATGTCCAAACGTCCGATGGCGACCCAGCGGCTGCTGGCGGCTTGCGGCAGACGGTCGAAAATGCTGACGCGGCCTTGCGGGTCGTCGCGGGAGACGATTTCGCCTTCTTGTTTGTAATACAGGATGATGCGCGGCAGGCGGTCGGCCCATTTGAGTTTGATGATGCTGCCTTTGACGGTAACGTGGTCGTCGGGGGTGACTTTGTCGCCCAGTTGCGCGGTTTTGCCGTTGACCGTTACCCAGCCGTTGTTGATCCATTCTTCCATTTCGCGGCGCGAGCCGACGCCGGACGCGGCAAGCACTTTTTGCAGGCGTTCGGGTTCCATGCGCGACAGGTCGCTGCGGCGCTCTTTCAAATCGCGCGCGCGTTCCATGATTTTTTGGTTGGGATTGCGGACGACGAGTTTTCTGGCTTTGGCGGCGCGCTGTTTGGGGGCGTTTTGCGGCTTGAGGTCGTCTGAAACTTTTTGTCCGTAAGGTTGTGAAGCGGTTTTCCGCGTTTCGTCTTTGGGACGGGCTTTGCTTTTGAAAGGTTTAACGGTTTTCTTGGCAGACGGGGCTGCGCCGTCGCGCCATTGGCGTTTGCTGGTGGGTTGCTTGGACATGGGGTTCTCCTAACGCGTTTCCTGATGATTGGAACGGTTCTTCTGCGGCGGTGGCGGCAGGATAAGTTACGGATAAAAGGCCGTCTGAAACGAATGAAACGAGTTTTGTTAAAACGTTTTTATATTTCAGACGACCTTTTGCTGGAGTCGGGATTTTACCCTATCGGCTTGAAGCTGTGGGAAGTTTAAGGCGACAGCCGCTCGCGTATCCAGTTACCGTCAACCAAGCGGTATTGGATGCGGTCGTGCAGGCGGCTGGGGCGGCCCTGCCAGAATTCGATGCGGTCTGGGATGACGAGATAGCCGCCCCAATGCGGCGGGCGCGGGACGTGCAGCGGGTGTTTCGCGCCTACGGCAGCGGCTTTGGCGACCAACATCGCCTTGCTCGACAACACTTCGCTTTGTGCGCTTGCCCATGCGCCGATGCGGCTGGTGTAGGGGCGGCTGTCGAAATATTCGTCCGAAGCAGCGGCATCCAGTTTTTCGATGCGCCCTTCAACGCGCACCTGCCGCTCCAGTTCCGGCCAGAAAAACGTCATGGCGGCAAACGGATGCGCGTCAAACGAGCGTCCTTTGCGGCTTAAGTAATTGCTGAAAAACACAAATCCCTGCGGATTGACTTCTTTCAGCAGCACCATGCGACTGTTCGGCCTACCGTCTTCGCCCACGGAAGCGACGTTGACGGCGGTCGGTTCGTTGACTTGCGAATGAATCGCCTCGTTCAGCCATTGCTCGAACTGGACAATCGGGTCGGCATGGCATTCCGATTCCGACAGTTCGCGCTTGCTGTAATCTTCGCGGATATTGTGCAAATCCATGATGTCCTCCGATATTCACGTTTATTTGAATGAATCATACCCCGTTTTTTCAGACGACTCCAACGATAGGGCGGGAGAATATGTGTATAATCCGCGTCAAATCAAATGAAACGGAAAAAATCATGCAAACCGAAGTCGAACTGAAAATCCTCAATCCGAAAATGGCGGACAAACTGCCCGCCTACGCCACGCCGGGTTCTGCCGGACTGGACCTGCGCGCCTGTCTGGACGAAGCCGTTACCCTGCAACCGGGCGACACCTACCTTGTTCCGACCGGTCTGGCGGTTCACCTTGCCAATCCCGACTACGCCGCCGTTTTGCTGCCGCGTTCCGGTCTGGGACACAAACACGGCATCGTCTTGGGCAACTTGGTCGGACTGATCGACTCGGACTATCAGGGCGAACTCAAAGTCTCCGTGTGGAACAGAGGCAAAGAAGCGTTCACCATTGAGCCGCTGGAACGCATCGCGCAAATGGTCATCGTCCCCATCGTTCAAGCCTCGTTTAAAGTTGTGGACGAATTTGCCGCCAGCGAACGCGGCGAAGGCGGCTTCGGCAGCACGGGCAAGGCGTAAACCGCCTGTTCACATACAAAGGTCGTCTGAAAACTTGCGATGCGGGTTTCAGACGACCTTTTGCCGTATTTGTATTGCAGGCTGAAATTGATAGAACGTGCAGTATTGGTTACAATTTCGTTTCTTAAAATTTTTTAACGTTTGACAACGGATAGAAAGACTGCAATGGCTGAAACAATGAAAAAACAGGCGGATTCGCCTGATTTGGTGTACGGTTTGGAAGACAAACCGCCATTCGGAAATGCCTTATTAAGCGCGATCACGCATCTTCTGGCGATTTTTGTGCCGATGATTACGCCCGCGCTGATTGTGGGCGGCGCGCTGGAATTGCCGGTTGAGATGACGGCGTATCTCGTGTCGATGGCGATGGTTGCGTCGGGTGTCGGCACTTATTTGCAGGTCAACCGCTTCGGACCGGTCGGTTCGGGGATGCTGTCTATCCAGTCTGTGAATTTCTCGTTCGTTACCGTCATGATTGTGCTGGGCGCGGGGATGAAAGAGGGCGGTTTGACTGAGGATGTGATGATTTCGACACTCTTGGGCGTATCGTTTGTCGGCGCGTTTTTGGTGTGTTTCTCAGCGTGGCTTCTGCCGTATTTGAAGAAAGTGATTACGCCGACGGTCAGCGGCGTGGTCGTGATGCTGATTGGTCTAAGTTTGGTACACGTCGGCATTACCGATTTCGGCGGCGGCTTCGACGCGAAGGCGGACGGCACGTTCGGCTCGATGGAAAACTTGGGGCTGGCGTCGCTGGTGTTGCTGATTGTGTTGATCTTCAACTGCATGAAAAACCCGTTGTTGCGCATGAGCGGCATCGCGGTCGGGTTGATTGTCGGCTACATCGTCGCGCTGTTTTTGGGCAAGGTGGATTTTTCCGCGCTGCAAAACCTGCCGCTGGTTACGCTGCCCGTACCGTTTAAATATGGTTTTGCTTTTGACTGGCACGCATTTATTGTGGCGGGCGCGATTTTCCTGTTGAGCGTGTTTGAGGCGGTCGGCGATTTGACCGCGACGGCAATGGTGTCCGACCAGCCGATTGAAGGCGAAGAATACACCAAACGCCTGCGCGGCGGCGTGTTGGCGGACGGCTTGGTATCGGTGATTGCGACGGCTTTGGGTTCGCTGCCTCTGACCACCTTCGCGCAAAACAACGGCGTGATTCAGATGACCGGCGTGGCTTCGCGCCATGTGGGCAAATATATTGCCGTGATTTTGGTGCTGTTGGGTTTGTTCCCCGTGGTCGGACGTGCGTTTACGACGATTCCGAGTCCGGTGTTAGGCGGCGCAATGGTTTTGATGTTCGGCTTGATTGCGATTGCGGGCGTGCGGATTTTGGTCAGCCACGGTATCCGCAGGCGCGAAGCGGTGATTGCGGCAACGTCGGTCGGTCTGGGCTTGGGCGTGGCGTTTGAGCCGGAAGTGTTTAAAAACCTGCCCGTCTTGTTTCAAAACTCCATTTCCGCCGGCGGCATCACGGCAGTTATCCTGAACCTGCTTTTGCCGGAGGATAAAACCGACAAAGTCGTCGAAATCAATACCGAGGGGCTGGAGCATTAAGCTTCAAGCGTAAACAAAAAGGTCGTCTGAAATTTGATTTTCAGACGACCTTTTTGATAATCCTATTACATAAATATGACGTTCGTGGAATAATCCGCAAACTTTAAAAATCAGGTAACTATATGATTAAAAGAAAGAAAATAATTTTTGCGATTTTAACTTCAGTTATCTTGTTCTCAATTTATTTTTTCAGCAATTACCGTATCTTCTTTTCACCTTTTGAAATCCTCAGCAACAAAACTATAGAGCATAACCTGCAAGGGATTTGCGTGGATGAGGGAAGAAAGTTGAGCAAGGAAGAGTTGCTGAGGCGGGCGTTGGTCAGCTATTTCACGCATGAATCGACAGGGCAGTATTTCGATGACCCATCTGACTACGCCTGGAAGGACAGATGCCCTACTGAGAAATCGTGTCAGTTGTATATGATGCCCGCTATCGAGATGGGGGATTATATCTTTGACAAGGAAAAAAGAATCTCGCTATTAAAGGCGAGGAATAACGGGGTTACATTCAGCAGGGCGGATCAGTTTTTTCCAAAAAATGTCCGCTACCAATCGCACAAGCTGCCCTTCGGATTTTATGCCTCAAACAGGTTCAGTTCTTTTTACCCCTATGACTGCTGCGGTATCAAGGAAAAGTCAGAGTTGTTGAAATCTGATTATCCGTTCAATGGCACACCCGATTTATTGGAACAAAGAGGACTGGGAAATTATTTTTTAGATTTAAAAATAATTAATTTAAATTTAACAGATAAAATGGAAGTATATTATATGAGATATATCATAAATAATTGTGGATTATATCTTCCTGAAAAATATTCTTCTGTAAAAGGCGATTATACAAAGCATATGACTACAGATTATGGTTTCCATATTAATGAGAATTGGATTCAAGTGGTTACAGAAATTCCTGTTGGCTGTATAAAATGGAGTAATGGAAAACCTGATGACTCTGTAACGCGTTTACTTTTGAAAAGATTGGATTATATTTTCAACTACCAAACCATTTGGAATGGTAATGATTTTTACAGTTGTCTCAAAAAATCTTAGACTACACGAGGAAATGCAATAATGTCTCAAACTAAAAAATTTATTTTGGATTTGTCTGGAAATTATACAAGCGAAGTATTGTATGAGATGTATTCATTTGGTTGTTTAGGTTTAGTGTTGAAATGTTGTCTGAAAATTTCAGACGACCTTCTATATTAGAAATATAACTACTGGGTAAAAACGCTTTGTCTTTTTATTCCATTTGTGTAGAATATTTCAAGCTGATAGATATTTGATTATCCTAATGATCAATTAGGCAATTTTATTGTTAGATATGATGGAACGGTTATGGCAGCGGTTGCTTATTACATTTTTATTTTAGTCATTGGAATTATTCCTGGGTTTAGGATTGGGGCAAGGTTCTACAGAAAAAGGCATTCGGAGCATTCGGAAAGAAAGAGAAAGGTAGGAACTTAATTATGATAGGTATTCTTTTCCTGATTCTTCATATTATTGTCTTTGGGGCGGTCGGGTTTGTGCTTGGGGTGGCATTTGAGTGGCAGTATGCAAAGCAGAATACTCTACTTGATTGTAAAAAAACAAAGTTATATCTCTTTATAAGCCTCATTCTAGGATTTGGATTTATGTTCTTTGATGAGCTAATAGGATTGATTCAGTTTAAAAAATTATGTAATCAATCCAGTATTGTATTTCTGCATAATCCTAATGAGATAAAAAATAAGAATTTAATAAAAGTAAGATATAAAAAAAGTAATGTTAGATTTTCTTTTTTAGAAATTTATTATTATAAGAAAGAATATGTTGATTCTCATGGAGAAAAATATATTATCGTTTATCCTTATGTAGCTAAAGGGGGGTGGGTTTCAAAAGTATTGAATGGAGCTGTGGGAGCGGAGAAAACCCCTTTTCTTTTCTCTAATAGATACTGTAATCTTCATTATATTAACTCAATTGATAAGTTATATAATTTTAATATAGTCAAAGAGATTGATTTCTAGGCGTATATATATTTTAAAATCATACTATGGAAATTATTATCAATACTATTAAAAATATGCGTATTAACTCATTATTGAGTGGTGCGGTTTATACAAAATTAATTGAAGCTGCTAATTCAGGTTCAACAGGATTGAGAGACATTGTAAGGGAAAGCAAGACGTAGCCTGCATAAAGTCTCTGTTTCATCAGATAGGATGTGTGCGGAATGCATGCATGCGGTTGTTTGTATTTGGTATTGCAAGGTCGTCTGAAAATTTCAGACGACCTTTTCAGTAATTCTATTGTATAAATATGACGTTCGTGGAATAATCCGCAAACTTTAAAAATCAGGTAACAATATGATTAAAAACAAGAAAATAATTTTTTCGATTTTAACTTCAGTTATCTTGGCTAGCTGATGCAGTTTATACAGATATTCAAAAACTTAGGGATAATAGTGCTCGGGATAATATGGAGGATATAATGTCAGAACGTATGTCCTCGTATCGAGTGAAATTCATTGCTAATAATTTTGAGATTGTTGCTGCTTTAGAAAAAAGTAACCTCTATCAAAATGGTTTCGCAGCAGCAGTATGGAAAGGAAAGGGCGGCACCTCTTACAAAGGTAAGCTCTTTCGTAAATAAAAAGGTCGTCTGAAACCTGAAACATGGTTTTCAGACGACCTTTTTCTTTGAATCGGTTTTATCCGTCCGTTTTCAGCATCCGCAAGAAGTTTCGTCCGATGTCTGAAGGCTCAAAGCTTTGCGTTTTTTGGCTTTTTCGTAACGGCAGCGTTGACGCTCGGTAGTAATTTCCAGCGGCGGGACGGGAACGGGTTTGCCGTCTTCAACCGCGACCATGGTGAAGTAGCAGCTATTGGTATGGCGCACTTCGCCGGTGCGGATGTTTTGCGCTTCGACGCGGATGCCGATTTCCATGGAGGTTCTGCCCGTGTAGTTGACGCTGGCGTAGAAGGTTACCAAGTCGCCGACGTGTATCGGCTCTTTAAACAAGACTTTATCGACAGACAGGGTAACGCAGTAGTTGCCGCTGTAACGGCTGGCGCAGGAATAAGCGACTTGGTCGAGCAGGCGCAAAAGTTCGCCGCCGTGAACGTTGCCGCTGAAATTGGCGGTGTCCGGCATCATCAGCTCGGACATGATGAGTTCGTGTGAAGGGAGTTGGCGGGCTTGTTCCATGATGTTCCTCTTTTTGAAATAAATGTTTGTGTTGAAACGGGCGGTCTGAGAGTAGTTTGAATGGTTTCAGACGACCTTAACGAGTGTATTTAATATATGAACATACGGCAATTGGATTTTTTTATGGGTTTATAACCATTTTCTGCGCGAGAAGAAAATCAGCAGCCCGACGATGATACACAACATCAAACCCAAGACCATAAAATAGCCGTAATGCCAATGCAGCTCGGGCATATTGTCAAAGTTCATGCCGTAGATGCCGGTGATGACGGTCAGCGGCATGAAGATGATGGTGATGACGGTTAGGACGCGCATTTGCTGGTTCATGCGGTTGGACTGGAAGGAAAGGTAGATGTCCATCATGCTCAACACCATGTCGCGCGAGGTGTCGAGCGATTCGAGAAGCTGCATGTTGTGGTCGTACACGTCGCGCAGATAGACGGTGGACTCGCCTTCGAAAATGGCAAAATCGCCGCGCACGGCAAGCTGATAGAACACGTCGCGCAAAGGTAAGAGCGTGCGGCGCAGGCGGACGGCGTCGCGCTTGAGGCGGTGGATTTTGCCGAGAATGTCGCTGTTTTCATTTTTAAACAGGGATTTGTCTATGGATTCGACGCGGTTGTTGTACTCTTCCAAGACGATGAAATAGTCGTCCACGATGCGGTCGAGCAGGCAATAGGCGAGGAAGGCTGTGTTTTTGCCGAGGATACCACGCGGGTTTTCGCTCATTTGACGGCGCAACTGGCTGAACAGTCCCAGCGGTTTTTGCTGGAACGACAACACGAAATCCTTGCCGATAATCAGATACACCTGGTCGGAATTCAGTTTGCCGGCGGCGGTGTAGTGATAAACTTGCGCGGCGATAAACAGATAATTGCCGTAGTCTTCGATTTTGGGGCGCTGTTTGCGGCTGAGGATGTCTTCGATGACCAGCTCGTGGATGCCGTAAGGTTCCAGCGCGTGTTTGAGGAGCGCGGCGTTGTTGATGCCGACAAAGTGCAGCCAGTTAATCTGCCCCGCTTGCGGACGGACGATGTCGGGCAGTTTTTTACCCGCGAGATAATCGTGCTGGGCAAACGTATCGGCGGAATAAAGCGTCTGGTGGATGGCGGAACGCGGCGCGTTGTCGGTATTGCTGCGTGGGACGGTTTGGTCTTGCGGGATTTCTGCGGGTATTGTCTCGGGAGCGGGTGGTGTGTTCATCATGATTGAAAAGGTATGTCTGAAGGTCGTCTGAAAACGGAATGTTTTTTCAGACGACCTTGGTTTTAAATTATTAGCATTGTAACAGAGTAGGGCAGGTACCAAGGTCGTCTGAAAATTCAAAGGCGGCGCATATTCAAAGCATGTCGTTTCGGGTATAGTATCGCTTATTGGTACACGGTTGTTTCCTTTGCAGGAAAAGATTTTGGAGCTGTAAAAATGTTTAAACGTCCTGAAGAAATCATTGTTTTGGTGCTGGCTGTTTTATGGGTGGTTTTGACGTATTTTCTGGCCGCATTTTGTGGGGCGGATGCTTATACGGTGATGTTGATCACCGGGCTGACTTTGATTTGGACGGCGGTATGTTTCCGCTTTTGGCAAAAGGGCTGGGAGCGCAACATTTGGCCTGTTTTTTTAGGATGTCTTGTTGCTTGCTGGTGGCCGATGTTGGATTGGCTTGCCGTCAAAGATATTATTGTGCCGAATTCTGAAGCAGCGGCGATTGTGGTTGCAAAACCTTGGTACGCAAACTGGATTTTCAAATCTTTTCTGGCTTTGCTGCCTGTCGTTGCCGGATATGCATTGAAATGGAAAAGATCGCGTCATGCCCGAAATTTGGTTGGTTAAGCATCCAATCACTTTGTAAAAACGCCGTTTGCCGAAACGGCGTTTTTTACTTCCGTCCGACTTGATTTTAGAGCGATTGCCCTTAACTACAAATCCAATAAAAATTTTGGATATTATTAATCAAAGGAATAACATGGCAGAAAAAAATTATTACGAAATATTGGGCGTCGCTAAAGATGCGGATGAAGCCGCTATTAAAAAAGCCTACCGCAAGCTGGTGCGCAAATACCATCCTGATGTGAGCAAAGAACCGGATGCCGTTGAGCGTACGGCGGAAATCAACCGTGCTTACGAGACGCTTTCCGATAAGGAAAAACGTGCCGAGTATGATGAAATGTTGGCAAACCCTTATGGCCGCAACGCAGGGGGCAATCCGTTCGGACAAGGCGGGAACCCGTTCGGCAACGGTTTTGACGGCGGAGGTTTCCGTTATGAGTACCGGGAAGGAGAGCCGTTCGGCGCGGGTGACTTTAATTTCGAAGACTTGTTTTCATCGTTCCGCCACGCCGGCTCACGTCCCGAGCAGCCGCGCGGTCCCGTCAAGGGAGAGGATCAACACGCCGAATTGAGCATTGATATTTATGCAGCCTATACCGGTGCGGAGCGCAGTCTAACTTTGAATGTGCCGACTTTGGACGAATACGGCCGTATGGTTTACCAAAGCAAAACCCTCAACGTCAAAATCCCCAAAGGCATCGCCGAAGGCCAGCAAATCCGTTTGGCAGGGCAGGGGTTGCCGGGCAGCAATGGCGGAGCGAACGGGGATCTGTACTTGAAAATTAAGTTCCACGACCGGCCGGACTTGTACGTCAAAAACAGAAAAGACGTATATCAGACGATAGATGTCAAACCGTGGGAGGCAGTATTGGGCGGTAAAATCATCGTTCCTACCGCATCCGGCCGCTTACAGGTCAATTTGCCTGCCAACACTCAGAGCGGCAAAACCATCCGCCTTAAAGGCAAGGGCATTCCGGCTAAAGAAGCAGGAGACCTATACTTGAATATCCGCATCAATGTTCCTGTTGCAGAAAGTGAAGCCGACCGTGCCGCATGGGAGAAACTGGCAGAACATTTCGCTGCGAAACACGCATGAAAGGAAGGATAAACCATGACGCAATCCACCGACATCACATTGACTTTTGAAGAAATCATTGCTGTCAGCCATTGCCGCCGCGATTGGCTGTTGGAACTCATCGAGGAAGACATCATCAGCATAGGCGGCAAGCCCGAACAAACTACGTTCAGCGGTTTCCACCTTGCACGCATCCGCCGCGCACAGCGTCTGAGCCGTGATTTTGAGGCCGGCATCCCGGCGTTGGGCTTGATTATGCGGCTTTTAGACGAAGTGGAAGAGTTGAGGAAAGCACAGCGGCCGTCTGTGTTGCCGGAAGAGGAAGGACAATAGGGCGTTGTTATGTGTGAAGAAAGGTCGTCTGAAAACAAAACAGGTTTTCAGACGACCTTTTTAAGTATGGTCAGATAACAAGGGTTTGGGATAAATCAACCTATAGCTTGGGTTTTTATCTGGAAACTTCTAATACGATCAGCATCGGTGTCGTACCGCTTGTTTATTTGATGAATTTGATGAGTTTGATGGATTCCCGCCTGCGTCGGCATTGCGCTTCTATATTTACTTTTTCCCATATTTTTTGTACAACTTGGGTTTAACCTTATTTAAAGAGGTCGTCTGAAATGCCTGTCATGCTGATTGTCCGTCCGTCCGCGCGTGCGGGAGATGATGTGCGAACCTGTTCGCGGGCAGGGTGGCGCGCGCGGGTATTGAGTCCGGTTGAAATCGAGCCGGATGAAATGGCGTTGCTCGGTTTGAAAGAACAGTTTTTCCGTGCGGACGCGGTATTTTGGGTCAGTCCGACGGCGGTTGAAACTGCTGCGCCGTATGTCGATTTTTCAGACGACCTGAAGGTTCAGATTGCGGTCGGACAGGCAAGCGGTCGCGCTTTGCGGCGTTACGGCGCGAAAAATGTGTCTGTGCCGCAAGAAGGCAACGACAGCGAGGCGGTATTGCGGCTGCCGGTTTGGGATACGCTGCCGCAAAGCGCGCGCGTATTGATTGTGCGCGGACGCGGCGGGCGCGATTTTTTGGCGGAGTCGTTAAAGAAAAAAGGCTTTGCGGTCGAAATCGCGGAAGTGTATTTCAGACGACCTAATGAATTGAATTGGCAGGATTTTGATGCCGAATCCATTGATGCCGCCTTTATCGCTTCGGGCGAACTGGTACGCGGGCTGTTTGCGCAGGTTCCGCCGCAATTTTCCCGATTCTTCGAATCCTTGTTATACTTCACCCATCATCCGCGCATAGCCGACGCGCTTCGCGAGGCGGGTGCGCGCCACATACGGGTCGTCGCTTCTCTGGAGGCGGCACTTTCATTACTTCCTAAGGAGCAAACCGATGAGCCGGTCTGAAGATAATCCATCCGAAGCAAACGAAGCCGGTCGACCGATTATCGTCGACAGTCAAGGCAACGCGGAGTCGTCTGAAACAGCGGCTCCGAAAAAGGCAAAACAGCCTAAAACCTCCGAATACGCAGGAACACACATGTCTGAATCTAAAAATCTATCCCAAAACCAACCTGCCCCCGTCATCATCAAACAATCCGGCGGCAGAGGGCTGGCAGCAGGCGCACTGGTGCTGGCGCTGCTGGGTTTGGGCGCAAGCGGCTTTTTGTTCGTACACGGACAAAACGTCCTGAAAAACCAAGAGCTTTCGTTTAACCAAAAGCTCGATAAAGCCGCATTGGGCGAATCTGAAAACGCCTTACTCCTGAAAGACCATTTAAACCGCCAAACCGCCATCCAAGCAGAAATCGACCGCTTGGGCAAAGCGCAAATGGCAAACAACGAACAAATCCTGTTGACGCAAAAAGCGTATCAAGAGCTGACCAAAGGGCGCGTCAACTGGCTGGTTGACGAAGCAGAAACCATGTTGAACCTTGCCTCGCAGCAACTGCTCTTATCAGGCAATGTGCAAGGCGCAGCAGCGGTGTTGGAACACATCGACAGCCGCTTGAGCCGTTTCGACCAGCCCGAACTGCTGTCCATCAAACAAGCCGTCAGCCATGATTTGGCGGCATTGAAAAACCGTCCTTATGTCGATATTTCCGGCACAGCGTTGCGCCTCGACCGCTTGGAAACCGCCGTTTCCGGTCTGCCGCTGGTGTTGGACGGCGTATTGCAGCCGGGCGAGCACGCGCAAAGCAACGGCGCATCTTCAGGCTCTTGGTGGCAAAATGCTTGGGATAAATCTTTGGTTGCGCTGAAAGGGCTGGTGGAAGTCCGCCGACTCGACAATAAAGACGCCATGCTGCTGTCACCCGAACAGGCGTATTTCGTCCGCGAAAACCTGCGCCTGCGCCTTTTGGACGCGCGAACCGCGCTGATGCAGCACAATGGCGAAGTTTATCAAAGCGACTTGAACTACGTCGAAGCGGCGGTCAGACAATACTTTGACGGCAAATCGCCAGCGACACAGGCATGGTTGAAAGAATTGTCAGAATTGAAGGCGCTGGAAGTGCGCATGATTTCAGACGATAGTTTGAAAGCCAGCCTCAGCGCAGTCCGCGCTTATCAAGACGGCACACGCGCTCCGATCGCGCTGCCCGAACCCGTAACGACTGCTGCGTCTGCTCCTCTGCCCTCCGCCGCTTCCGAAGCGGCCGTTCCTCAAACCGCTGCGCCGGTAAATGAAAACGCTTCTGCACCGAAGGCTCCCCATCCTGCCAAAGCAAGACCCGCGCCTGAGCAGAAACCTGCTCCAGCCGCCCAAACAGAAGCGAAACCTTTAGAAGCTCCAGCGCTGCCTTCCGAGACTAAGCCGCAAAACATTTCCGAGCCGGAAAAGAAAGCCGCTCCTGAAAAACAAAGCCGTCCTGCCGCCGATGTTGAGACCAAAGGAGGCCGCGCATGAAAGTTGTCGTCTGGATTGTCGTTTTATTCGCAGCCGCAGTCGGTGTCGTCCTGACTTCCGGTGTTTACACGGGTAATGTCTATATCGTCGTCGGACAAGTGATGATGCGGGTCAACCTGCATGCCTTTATCTTAGGTCTGATTCTTTTTGTCGTTGCCCTGTATTTCCTGATCAAATTTATCGTCGGACTGATGAACATCCCTGCCCGTATGCAGCGTTTCGGTACAGCGCGCAAAGGCCGTCAGGCAGCCGTCGCTTTGAACAGCGCAGGTTTAGCATTTTTTGAAGGCCGCTTTGAAAAAGCGGAGCAGGAAGCGTCCAAAGTATTGGAAAACAAAGAAGCCGGCGACAACCGCAATCTCGCGCTGATGTTGGGCGCACACGCTGCCGACCAAATGGAAAACTTCGATCTGCGCGACCAATACCTGAAAGACATCGAGAAACTGCCGAACAAACAGCAGCTTTCCCGTTATCTTTTGTTGGCGGAATCTGCACTCAGCCGCCGCGATTATCCGACCGCCCTGGAAAATCTGAACGCCGCCGCGCGTATCCATCCCAACCTGTCCCGTCTCACCCGCCTGCAACTGCGTTATGCCTTTGACCACGGCGATGCGGAAGACGTGTTGGCGAAATCCGAAAAACTGATGAAAGCCGGCGCGATTAACGATTTTGAAGCGGAGCAATACCAAAGCTGGGCATACCGCCGCCTTTTGGCTGAAGCGTCAGATGCAGGTCGTCTGAAAGCCTGTCTGAAACGCATTCCCGAAGCACTCAAAGCGGACGAATTGTGTGTCGCCATTGCCGAAAAATACGAGCGTCTCGGACTCTATGCCGAAGCCGTCAAATGGGTGCGCCACTACTATCCGCAAAACCGCCGTCCCGAACTTTTAGAAGCCTTTGTCGAAAGCGTCCGCTTCCTCAACGAACGCGATCAGCAAAAAGCCATCGACCTTGCCGATTCTTGGCTGAAAGACAAACCTGACGACGCGCCGCTCTTGATGTACCTCGGACAGCTTGCCTACGGCCGCAGCCTGTGGGGTAAAGCGCAAAGTTATCTTGAAGCCAGTATCGCCCTGCAACCGAGCATCGCCGCCCGCCTCATGCTGGCGCGCGTACACGACGAAACCGGACAGCCGCAAAAAGCTCAGGAACAGCGGAAGTTGGTTTTGGAAGCCGTCTCCGAAGAAGAGCGCCACGCCGCGTTGGTGCCGCACAGCTGAGCTTAGAAAACATCCTTATCTATCCCCTTTTCAGACGACCTTTCATTGCGAAAACCGCCGCAAAGGTCGTCTGAAAACCGTTTTCCTTCCCTGTTTTACAAACAAACCGAAAGCCCCACATGACCTCTTTGAAAAACGACACTTTCCTCCGCGCCCTGCTCAAACAACCCGTCGAATACACGCCGATTTGGATGATGCGTCAGGCGGGGCGTTATCTGCCCGAATACAAAGCCACGCGCGCGAAAGCGGGCAGCTTTCTCGATTTGTGCAAAAACACCGAGCTGGCAACCGAAGTTACCATTCAACCTTTAGAACGCTTCGATTTGGACGCGGCAATTTTGTTCTCGGACATCCTGACTGTCCCTGACGCAATGGGCTTGGGACTGTATTTTGCCGAAGGCGAAGGCCCGAAGTTCGAACGCCCCTTGCAACACGAAGCCGACATCGCCAAGCTGCAGGTTCCTGATATGGAAAAACTGCAATACGTTTTCGACGCGGTAACTTCCATCCGCAAAGCATTGGACGGCCGCGTACCGCTTATCGGCTTCTCCGGCAGCCCGTTCACACTCGCCTGCTACATGGTCGAAGGCGGCAGCAGCAAAGAGTTCCGCAACATCAAAACCATGATGTACTCGCGCCCCGATTTGCTGCACAAAATCCTCGACACCAACGCCCAAGCCGTTACCGCCTACCTCAACGCCCAAATCGACGCGGGAGCGCAGGCTGTGCAGATTTTCGACACTTGGGGTGGCGTGTTGAGCGATGCGGCGTTTAAAGAATTCAGCCTCAAATACATCCGCCAAATCGTCGCCGGATTGGAACGCGAAAGCGAAGGCAGACGCGTTCCCGTTATCGTATTTGCCAAAGGCGGCGGACTGTGGCTGGAAAGCATGGCGGAAATCGGCGCAGACGCCTTGGGCTTGGACTGGACGTGCAACATCGGCGAAGCACGCCGCCGCGTCGGCAACCAAGTCGCCCTGCAAGGCAACTTCGACCCATTTGCCCTCTTCGGCACGCCCGAATCCATCCGCACCGAAGTCGCACGCATCCTAGCCGACTACGGACACGGCAGCGGTCATGTCTTCAACCTCGGACACGGCATCAACCAACATGCCGACCCCGAACACGCCGAAATCTTAGTCGATACCGTACACGAACTGTCGCGCCAATATCACGCCTGATTGAGCGTGCAGAAAGGTCGTCTGAAAAATCGCTATACTCGTTTTTCAGACGACCTTTGTATATACTCACTATTTGAACCTTACCGCCTCAAACCAGTCAGATTCAAAATACATCCGCTCCCGCCATTCCTCCACCGCTTATCGAACATGACCTTTCTAAAAGACATTACCTGGACAGAAATCTTCATTTTCGCCCACACCTGCGCCGCGCTCGGCTGCGTCTTGCGCGTGTTGTACAAACAAAAAAACATCGGCTCCACGTTTGCCTGGCTGATTATCCTCTTCCTTTTCCCCGTCTTCGGCACCATCGCCTACCTGCTTATCGGCGAACCGCGGCTCGGCACGGCGCGGGCAAAGCGTACGGACGAGATGAACCGCTTCTACCAAGGTTTCGTCGAAACTTACCTGTCTAACCTTTATCTTGATATCGGCGACAAAGTCAAATCCCGTTATCACGGCATCAGCAAAGTCGCTGCGAGCGGAACGGGACTCGGTGCGACGCGCAACAACGCCATGATGCTGCTGTCCACTACCGATGAAATCATCGACACCATGCTTGCCGACATCCGCGCCGCACGCCATTCCTGCATGCTCGCCTTCTACATCATCGAACCCGAAGGCAGGATAGAAGAACTGTTAAACGAACTCCTCGCCGCCGCCGACAGAGGTTTGGATTGCGCCATCCTCGCCGACGCCGTCGGCAGCAGCCGCTTTTTCGACAGCGGCTGGGTAGAAACCCTGCGCGAAGCCGGCGTAGAAGTCCACGCCTCATTGCCCGTCGGCGTCTGGCGCACCTTCTTCACCCGCACCGACCTGCGCAACCACCGCAAAATCCTCGTCATCGACAGCAAAATCGGCTACACCGGCAGCTTCAACCTCGCCGATCCCCGCTTCTTCAAAAAAGATTCAGGCGTCGGCGAATGGGTGGACGTCATGATGCGCTGCACCGGCCCGCTGGTACTCGAACTCTCCGCCGTCTTCTTTGCCGACCTCGCCGTCGAAACAGACGAAAACCTCGAAGGCGTACAACAATACCTGACGCAGGCGCAAGAGCGCATTCCCGAAATCCTTCCCGAAAAAATGCAGCAGGGCGACATCGTTGCCCAAGTCATCCCCTCCGCGCCAGAACAAGGCAGCCACGTCATTTACGAAACCATCATCAGCGCGATTTACGCCGCCACCAAACAAATCACCATCACCACCCCCTATTTCGTCCCCGACGAACCCCTCCTGATGGCATTGACCATCGCCGCCAAACGCGGAGTCAAAGTTACCCTGATCCTACCTGCCAAAGTCGATTCCCTCATGGTACGCTACGCCTCCCGCGCCTACTACCCCATGCTGCTCGACGCAGGCGTCAAAATCGCCATGTTCGAAGGCGGGCTGCTACACGCCAAAACCATGACCATAGACGAAGATTACGCCCTCTTCGGCACGGTCAACATGGATATGCGCAGCTTCTTCCTCAACCTCGAAATCAGCCTCGCCATCTACGACCGCGACATCACCAAACAAATTTGCAACCTCCAACGCGACTACCTCAAAAACAGCAGCTACATCACCGTCAAAGCATGGCAGCAACGCTCCAAATTCCGCGGGCTGATAGAAAACACCGTCCGCTTAGTCAGTCCGCTTTTGTAATAGATGAAAAAATGGAACCATGCCGTCATTTTCCGCAGGAAATTCAATAATCGAGGTCGTCTGAAAACCAGTTTTCAGACGACCTTTATCAAAAAATCCTCAATGCTACAACTCAAAACCGCTTTCAAACATCCGTGCCTGTCCGCTGACAGGATCGGTAAACTCAATTCGTTTTGCCAAAAGTTTTAAAGGTTTCCCATAATCCTCATCACCCGCAGCAGACGGAACGGGATAAAGCGCATCGTTCATCAGCGGCATGCCCAGGCTCATCATATGCACGCGCAGTTGGTGTTTCTTCCCTGTATGCGGCGTAAGGCGGTAGAGGCTGAACGCGCCGCGATTTTCGATAAGCTCGACTGTTGTGTGCGCGTTTGGCTCACCTTCCACTTCAAGTGTCGTAAAAAATTTTTCCCCGCGCACCATGCGTGAAGAAATGTTTAGCGGATAAGCTAAATCCGTCCGCGTCGGCGCGATTGCCTCATAAGTTTTGCAGACAGTTTTATTTTGGAACATGGTTTGATAATCGCGGCGCGTGGCAGGATTGTGCGACAGCAGCATGACCCCTGCCGTATCCTTGTCCAAGCGGTGAATCGGCGTAATGTCCGCTACATTCAAATGCTGCAATTCCGGCCGCAGGCGCAGGCGGGTCAGCAGCGTTTCACGCAAAAAACGCCCGCTGGGGATGACGGGTAGAAAATGCGGTTTATCAACCACAATAAGATGCTCATCAACAAACAGAATCTTCTCTTCAAACGGAATCCGCGGTTCGCTATCTCTGCTGGTTTCACGGTAATAAAACATCATCTTGCCCGCTTCAAACACCGTATGCTCGTTAAACGGTGCCCCGTCCGCACCTACCACAAAACCGCTGTTCAGCCGCCTGCGCCAATTTTCTTCACCGACAAAAGGAAAACGTGTGCAGAGAAAATGCAGGAGCGGCAGGCCGTAAAACTCTTTTTCATGCGGCAGCACCAAATAGCTGGGCTTTACACCGTTTAAAAGGGGGAGGGGATTAGAAGGTTTTTTCATGTGGCGGATTGCTTATAGAAAAAATTGTCTGAAAATGATTGAATGGTTCTGTAATTGATAAACTCAACTGTCTAAACGGCTTTAAGCTTTTAATTTGGATTTTGTCATCATTTATTTTAAAAAATTTACAAAAAAAATTGTTGACAATAAATATTTGAGAAATTAATTTTTGAAAAAATATGGTGAGAAATAGAGAAAGACATGAAAAATATTTTAATCCCAATTTTTCCCTTGTGCCGTCTGTTGCTTTAGCTGAACTTCCTTTAAATTTAGAGTCATTGTAGATTGATAGGGGAAAGGTCAAATCATGATATGCTGTCAGTTATGTATAGTGGATTAAATTTAAATCAGGACAAGGCGACGAAGCCGCAGACAGTACAGATAGTACGGCAAGGCGAGGCAACGCCGTACTGGTTTAAAGTTAATCCACTATAAGTAGTGAAAGTCGGCATTCGGAATTATCTTCTACTATCTATATCCAAAAAGGCTCAGCAAGTTTTATTTCCATTCCAGCTGAACTTCGAAAAAATAATCGAAATACGAATATGGGTTTGAGTATGGTAGGCATACGTTATGTCATAAGCGAAAAGGCAGAATTGTATGATAACGTCAGTTATTTATGGGTGGAAAGCCGTAATTTAAATGGTATGCTAAAAATAAAGCCAAGGATAAGAGCCTATCAAATATCAATTAGGGATTAATTATAATGCTGTTTAGGACGGTAAAAATCCGGCTTTATTAAATCATTTGTTGGCTGTTGGCGGAGTTGTAGAAGGAGCTGTCGGTGGATATGCACCATCATATTGATCCGAACCTTCTCCATCAAGAAAGCAGCCGCTGACTCCTAGTTGAATGGTGATGCGAAATGTCAAATTTTTACATAACATTTGCTTTGATGATTGCATTCAATATTATTTTACGCAAATTATATATAAAATTTGCTTGTAAAAATGGTTGGTGTGAGTTCATCTATTATTTTGTTATCTTTTTTATTAATGTTCACATATTTGTTCGTTATGTGAAATGGTGAGATACACGGCAGTCAAGATGATATATGTTGCGTATATTTATTTTTTATGAATATTATGCTGATAGTGTTAACTTTTATACAAATTATTTATAGAGAGGATGCTGAACGTGATACGTCGTTTTTTACTCGAAGTCCGAAACGTCAGACGGAGTTCGCAGTCTGACAGATAAAATGGTGGCGTGCATTTTGAATTTGAGCGAAAAGGTCGTCTGAAAATTTTTTCAGACGACCTTTTCGCTCAAATCCTTCGTTGCCCAAACCTCACAACTCCTTAAAAATCAGCTATAATTGCCGACTATTTTGATTCCGGTATCCCTATTTGAAATGGCACAAAAAATCCAATCCGTCAAAGGCATGAACGACCTTTTGCCCGTCGAACAGAAAGATTTCAAGCTGACCGCTGCGTTTTGGCAGGCGTTTGAAGATGTGGTCGGCAGCTGGACGCGTGCTTATGGTTATCAGCAAATCCGTACGCCGATTGTCGAGCAGACGGGTTTGTTTGTCCGCTCCATCGGTGAAGAAACCGATGTGGTCGGCAAGGAAATGTACACTTTTTCCGATTCCAACGATTCTTTGAGCCTGAGCCTGCGGCCGGAAGGTACGGCATCCTGCCTGCGCGCGGTGGTCGAGCATAACCTGTTGTACAACGGCCCGCAAAAGCTGTGGTACATGGGGCCGATGTTCCGCCGCGAACGCCCGCAAAAAGGACGTTACCGCCAGTTTCATCAAGTCGGCATCGAGGCGTTGGGTTTTGAAGGCCCGGACATCGACGCCGAAATCATTGCCATGTCGGCGGATTTGTGGGACAAGCTAGGCATCCGTGATTACCTGACTTTAGAAATCAACAGCTTGGGCAACCGAGAAGAACGTGCGGCACACCGTGCGGCTTTGGTCGAATATCTGACCCGTTATGAAGACAAGTTGGACGAAGACAGCAAACGTCGTCTGAAAACCAATCCGTTGCGCGTTTTGGATTCCAAAAATCCCGATTTGCAGGAAATCTGCAATGCCGCGCCGCATCTGACCGATTATCTGGGCGAAGAGTCGCGCAATCATTACAGCTGTTTCAAAGCCATGCTGGAAGGCTTGGGCATTGAATACGTCGAAAATCCGCGACTGGTTCGCGGCTTGGATTATTACAACCAGACCGTTTTTGAATGGACGACCGACAAACTTGGTGCGCAGGCGACGGTGTGCGGCGGTGGACGTTACGATGGCTTGATTGAAGAACTCGGTGGTAAGCCCGCTCCGTCCATTGGTTTTGCAATGGGTATCGAGCGTTTGCTGCTGCTGGTTAGCGAATACGGTTCGCTGGAAGTCAATGCCGCGCCTGACGTGTACGCCATGCATCAGGGCGAGGGCGCGGATTTGCAAGTGATGAAATACGCACAAGCCCTACGCGCACAAGGTTTCAACGTGATGCAGCATTCCGGCTATCAAAGCCTGAAAGCGCAAATGAAAAAAGCCGACAACAGCGGCGCGCGCTTTGCCCTGATTGTCGCGCAAGACGAATTGGCGAACGGTACGGTTACGCTCAAAGACATGAACGGCGCACACGGTCAGCAAACCGTCGCCGCCGACGATTTAATCCACACTTTACAACAATGGAAGAACGCATAAATGGCAGCCCATCTCGAAGAACAACAAGAGTTAGACAATTTTAAATACTTTTGGAAAACTACCGGCCGATGGCTGTTTGCCCTGCTGATCGCAGCGGCGTTGGGCTATTTGGGCTATACCATATATAAAAGCCATAAAGTCTCGAAAAGTCAGGAAGCTGCCGAAGTATTGGCGAAAATCGTCGATAAAATGCAGGCAAAAGCTTCGCAAGCCGAAGTTAACGCTGATTTGACCAATCTCCAGCAAAACTATTCGGATTCCATTGCCGCCGCGCAAGCGACACTGATGGCAGCTGCGACAGAATATGATGCCCGCCGTTACGACGTGGCGGAAGGTCATCTGAACTGGGTGCTGCAAAACCAAAAAGCCCCGCTGGTTCAAGCATTGGCGGCGCAGCGTTTGGGTATTGTCCTGTTGCAGCAGAAAAAATACGATGCCGCGATTGCAGCATTGAACACGAAAGTCGAAGCCGATTTCGAGCCGTTGCTGTTGGAAGCGAAAGGCGATGTTTATGCCGCGCAAAACAAAACCAAAGAAGCCGCGCAAGGCTATCAGCAGGCTTTGGAAAAGTTGCCTAAAGACGCTATCGAACGCGAATTGCTGCAAATGAAGCTGGATTCGCAAAAATAAGGTCGTCTGAAAAATTGAGAGACGTATGCGGCTTGTCGGAATCTTTCCGGCAAGCCTTGTCTATTTTAATTGTGTTCCACTTTATTATATAGTGGATTAAAATAAAAATGAGAAAAGGCGGTAACGCCAGCCAGTACGTAAGGGCGTTGGCAACGCCGTATTATTACAATTTTCATCCACTATATTTTCAGACGACCCCTTATCCTTTTTAACCTACCGTGTTTTGAAAAACACCTGCTCGTGTTGCAGGTTCGCTTCCGAACCGACACTTGACACAGAAAGACCCCATCATGAAACCTACCATCGCCCTTGTCGGACGCCCGAACGTCGGCAAATCCACCTTGTTCAACCGCCTGACGCGCACCAAAGACGCGCTTGTACACGACCTGCCCGGCTTGACCCGCGACCGCCATTACGGACACGGCAAAATCGGCAGCAAACCTTATCTCGTCATCGATACCGGCGGTTTCGAGCCGGTTGTGGACAGCGGGATTTTGCACGAAATGGCGAAGCAGACCTTGCAGGCTGTCGATGAAGCCGATGCCGTCGTGTTCTTGGTGGACGGACGCACCGGTCTGACTCCGCAAGACAAAATCATCGCCGACCGCTTGCGCCAAAGCCCGCGTCCCGTTTATCTGGCGGTAAACAAAGGCGAGGGCGGCAACAGAGCCGTGCTTGCCGCCGAGTTTTACGAGTTGGCATTGGGCGAGCCGCACGTTATTTCCGGTGCGCACGGCGACGGCGTGTATTACCTGATTGAAGAAATTTTAGAAAACTTCCCTGAGCCTGAAGCCGAAGAAGCCGATGTAAAACATCCTGTTTTTGCCGTTATCGGTCGTCCGAATGTCGGCAAATCCACGCTGGTTAACGCCATTCTCGGCGAAGAGCGTGTGATTGCCTTCGATATGGCAGGCACAACGCGCGACAGCATCCACATCGATTTCGAACGCGAAGGCAAGCCGTTTACCATCATCGATACCGCAGGCGTGCGCCGCCGCGGCAAAGTTGATGAGGCGGTGGAAAAGTTCTCCGTTATCAAAGCGATGCAGGCGGTTGAGGCGGCAAACGTTGCCGTTTTGGTATTGGACGCGCAGCAGGACATCGCCGACCAAGATGCCACGATTGCCGGTTTTGCCTTGGAAGCAGGGCGTGCGCTGGTGGTTGCCGTCAATAAATGGGATGGCATCAGCGAAGAGCGCCGCGAACAGATCAAACGCGACATTTCCCGCAAACTGTATTTCCTCGATTTTGCCAAGTTCCACTTCATTTCCGCATTGAAAGAACGCGGTATCGACGGATTGTTCGACAGCATTCAGGCAGCCTACAACGCCGCCATGATTAAGATGCCGACGCCGAAAATTACCCGCGTCCTGCAAAGCGCCATCGAACGCCAACAGCCGCCGCGCGCAGGTTTGGTGCGCCCGAAAATGCGTTATGCCCACCAAGGCGGCATGAACCCGCCCGTGATTGTGGTGCACGGCAATTCGCTGCACGCGATTTCCGACAGCTATACGCGCTACCTGACCCAGACGTTCCGCAAAGCCTTTAACCTGCAAGGTACGCCGCTTCGGATTCAATACAATGTTTCTGAAAACCCGTATGAAAACGCGGAAGACAAACCGAAGAAAAAACCGCTGCGCCGCGTCAGTCTGAGCAACCGCATCGAAAAACGCGAGGGTCGCAAGGAAGAGAAAAACCGTTTTAAAAAGAAAACCAAAGTCAGCGTGAAAAAACAGCACAGCAAATAAATCTGACGAAACAAGGGGCGCGCCGCGAGGCGTGCCCCTTTTAGATTGCGTTCGGGCGAATAGGGTGGTTGGTGATGAAGCCTTTTTAAAAGTATAGTGGATTAAATTTAAATCAGGACAAGGCGACGAAGCCGCAGACAGTACAAATAGTACGGCAAGGCGAGACAACGCCGTACTGGTTTAAATTTAATCCACTATAATTTGCTAAGATTTTGTAATAAAAAGATTTTGTTTGATGGTAAGGTCGTCTGAAAATCTAAATCCTCCGTCGTATGTCTGGTTGCAAAAATTGTTTGTGTTGAAATGAATTTTTAATACATTGGGGTAGAAAATCGTTGAAAAGCCCGTCGTTTGATAGAGGTTTGCATATTCTTACGGAAAAATAGTTGGTAATTTTTCTCGTTCGGGTCTACAATCCGACTCATGTTCGTTTTCAAAACGATTTCAAAATCATAATAATGGAGCTTATGAATATGACAGCTAAAGGACAAATGTTACAAGATCCTTTTTTGAATGCGTTGCGTAAAGAGCACGTTCCGGTTTCGATTTATTTGGTCAACGGTATCAAACTGCAAGGCCAAGTCGAGTCGTTTGACCAATACGTCGTTCTGCTGCGTAATACTTCCGTTACCCAAATGGTTTATAAACACGCGATTTCAACTATCGTTCCTGCCCGTGCCGTGAGCCTGCAACACGAGAACAAACCCCAAGCCGCTGCGGCTGCCCCGGTTCAAGTTGAGACCGTGCAACAACCTGCCGAATAATGTATGTAACGCATTAATCGATTCTGATACCTTACCGCTTGCCGGTAAGGTATTTTTATTTTCAGACGACCTCCGTATGGTTTCATCTTATGCAGCTCGAAAACATCCTCCCTTTTGCACACTCGCTTCTCAAACAAGCCTTAAAACCCGATGCCCGCGCTTTGGATGGCACGGCGGGAAACGGCAACGATACGCTGATGCTGGCGCGTTCAGTCGGTAGCGACGGGAAAGTGTGGGCGTTTGACGTGCAAGAGCAGGCATTGGCAAACACCCGAATGCGCTTGGAAGAAGCAGGCATGGTGAATAGGGTGGAGCTAATATTGGACGGACATGAGAACCTAGCCGCCCATATCCGCGAACCGTTGGACGCGGCGGTATTCAATTTCGGCTGGCTGCCCGGAGGCGATAAGAGTTGTACGACAGAAGCGGCAACCAGTATCCGCGCGTTGACATCCGCCTTATCGCTGCTGAAAACGGGCGGGCTGGCGGTTGCCGTCCTGTATCCGGGGCATGAGGCGGGGCTGCATGAAGCGCAGGCAATCGAAGACTGGGCGCAGCAGTTGCCACAGGATGAATTTGCCGTTTTGCGTTATGGCTTTATCAACCGCCGCAACCGCCCGCCGTATTTGTTGGCGTTTGAAAAGTTACGTCAAGAATGAATGTTTGCGGTAGAATAGACGCTTCTTTCAAAAACAATAACGTGCGACCGCTATGCAATATCTGTTTGTAAAATACAGCCATCAGATTTTCGTTACCATCACCATTTTGGTGTTCAATATCCGCTTTTTCCTGCTTTGGCGGCATCCCGACAAACCTTTGGCGGGCATCTGGAAAGCCCTTCCTCATCTCAACGACACCATGCTGCTCTTTACCGGCTTGTGGCTGATGAAGATTACCCACTTTTCGCCCTTTAATTCGCCGTGGCTCGGCAGCAAAATCCTGTTGCTCTTGGTTTACATCGGGCTGGGTATGGTCATGATGCGTTCCCGTCCGCGTTCGCCGAAGTTTTACGCCATTTATGTTTTGTCGATGGCTTGCGTCGGCTGCATCGTCTATCTTGCCAAAACCAAAACGCTGCCGTTTTAAAGAGGTCGTCTGAAAATGCCGCAAACCCATTTTGCCGTCATCGCTTTGGGCAGCAACCTTGCCGAACCTGCCAGCCAAGTCCGCGCCGCATTGTCCGCGCTGGAGGCGCATCCGCAGATTCAAATCGAAAAAACATCCTCGCTGTACGTAACCGCGCCGGTCGGATACGACGATCAGCCTGATTTCGTCAACGCCGTTTGTTCCGTCCGCACTTCATTAGACGGCGTTTCGCTGCTTGCTGTGTTGAACCGTATCGAGGCGGATTTCGGGCGGGAACGCACGTTTCGAAATGCCCCGCGCACATTAGACTTGGACATCATCGACTTTGACGGCATCTCCAGCAGCGACCCGCATCTGACCCTGCCGCATCCGCGCGCGCACGAACGCAGCTTTGTGATGAAGCCGCTGGCTGAAATCCTGCCTGATTTTGTTTTGGGCGGACACGGACGGGCGGCGGATTTGGCGGCTGCTTTGGGCGATGAAGGGATAAGCCTGTTTGAAGCCGTTTGAGGCAAGGCGGTGAAATATAGTGGATTAACTTTAAACCAGTACGGCGTTGCCTCGCCTTAGCTCAAAGAGAACGATTCTCTAAGGTGCTG
>NZ_CEXQBZ010000132.1:0-26381 GCF_982712965.1 Neisseria flava
AAAGGCCGTATGCTACCGCATACTGGCCTTTTTCTGTTATGGAAAGTTGCACTTCAAATGCGAATCCGCCGACCTTTCCAAACGGATTCGCAATAATTCGTCCCTATTCCATCCTTTCTTATCCTCATTCCCCCGTTATTGATACAATACGAAACAGCCTGATAACAATTTCAAATATATCTGATATGGACGAAAACCTTACCTTCCTCACTCTGTTTCTGCTCGGTTTTTTCGGCGGCGGCCACTGTGTCGGAATGTGCGGCGGGTTAAGCAGCGCATTTGCCTTGCAGCTTCCGCCCAACCTAAACCGTTTCGGATTGATTGTTCTGCTGAACTTGGGACGTGTAAGCAGCTATGTCCTCATCGGCTTTCTAGTCGGCCTGATCGGGCAGGCAGGGATTTCTTTGGATAACACCCGCGTGTTGCAGCAGGGGCTGTATATCGCGGCAAACATCCTGCTGTTGCTTTTAGGGCTTTATCTGGCGGGAATTTCGACGGCGGCGACGCGCATCGAACGCATCGGCAAACCGATATGGAAGCGGCTGAATCCGTTTTTAAACAAGCTTTTGCCTATCCGTTCCGTCCCAGCCTGTTTCGGCGTAGGGATGCTCTGGGGCTGGCTGCCGTGCGGCCTGGTTTACAGCGCGTCGCTTTACGCCTTGGGCAGCGGCAGCGCGGTTCACGGCGCTTTATATATGTTGGCTTTTGCGCTCGGCACGCTGCCCAACCTTTTGGCGATGGGCATCTTTGCAGCGCAGTTGAAAACGCTTTTGCAAAAACGCAGTATCCGCCTGTTGGCAGGGTTGATGGTGGCGGCTTGGGCCTTGTGGCGGCTTTGGGTTTCGGTTTCAGGCTGGACGGCATAAAGGTCGTCTGAAAACCTGTACACAGCCATACCGCAGAATCATGTGAACAGCTTGTGAACAACTCTCCTTCCCTTTTGATTTTCCAAAATAAAAATATCATGATTAAAAAATAGGCAATACAAAATATTACCCACAACCCTCATTAGGATTGATGTGTGCATTCTGTGTAAAACTTGGATAATATTTTGAAACCTATTGAATATTTTCAGTTGATTAAAAAATAATCAATCTATTCACAACCCTCTAAAGACAAAAAAGACAGGAATAGAAATGCACACCCTTTCGGAACAAGTCCGCTTAAATGAGGCGCGCAAAAAGTTGGCAAAAAGCAGGCGTTGGGCGACGGGCTTGCTGCTTCTTGCGTGTGGGCTGTTTGCAGCCTCCGCCGTTTATGTGCGCCAATATCCTTGGTTGGGATTTGTCAAAGCGTTTGCCGAAGCGGCGATGGTGGGTGCGCTGGCGGACTGGTTTGCCGTAACCGCGCTTTTCAGACGACCCCTCGGGCTGCCGATTCCCCATACCGCGATTTTGCCGCGTAATCAGGCGCGTATCGGCGATGAATTGGGACGGTTTATCGAACATAATTTTTTACAGGGCAAACCCATCGCTATGCGCATTTACCAAGCGCAGCCCAGCGATAAATTATTGAAATGGCTGGACGGCGAAGACGTGAAATCGCATTGGCTGCCGTGGCTTTCCAAACAGATTCCGACGCTGCTTGCCATCGCCAAACCGGAACAGACGGCGCGTTTTACGGCGATGCTGTTGGAAGAACGTTACAGCGGCGAACAAATCGGCAACACGCTTGCCGACGGTTTGCGGCTGTTGAAAGCACAAGGGATGCACGAAAAAGCGTTTGAAAGCCTGCTCCGTCAGATTCGGCGTTGGCTGAAAACGCCGGAAACCCGCGAAATGTTGGAGCAGAACCTGCGCGAATGGGCGGCGAAAATCGAAGGCGGCAATCCCGGAACTTGGGACAGGCTTAAAGCGGCGGTGAAATCGACCTTGGTGGAGAAAGTCGATGATTGGGCGGCAGAAAAAGCGTTGGCATGGATAGACGGCTATTTGGCAACTGCGGACAAGCAGGACAACGCGCTGCGCCGACAATTCTTGGTGCAATACGACGAACTGACCGAACGCCTGACCACCTCGCGCCTGTGGCACCGCCGCCTGGACAAATTCAAAAAACAACTCGCGCAATCGCCTGCCCTGCAACGTCAAATCATGACCTTATGGCGCGGCATTTTGGACTGGGCGCGGGAAGATGTGGAAAAACAAGACTCTTTGTGTCAAGCGCAACTGGAAAAGCTGCTGAATCATATGCGTTCGCAAGCCCAAGCCTACCCGCAATTTATGCGGCGGGCGGATGTGCGGATTTCGCTTTTGGTTCGGGATTTTGTGATGCGCTATAAAGATAAGGCGGCTTTATTCGTCGCAGATAAAGTCAAAGGCTGGGACAGCCACCTGATGGTGGAAAAACTGGAATTGAGCGTGGGCAAGGATTTGCAATATATCCGCATCAACGGCACGCTCGTTGGCGGACTGGTCGGGCTGGTGATTTATACGGTATCGCTGTGGCTGGCGGGATAGTATAGTGGATTAACTTTAAACCAGTACGGCGTTGCCTCGCCTTAGCTCAAAGAGAACGATTCTCTAAGGTGCTGAAGCACCAAGTGAATCGGTTCCGTACTATTTGTACTGTCTGCGGCTTCGTCGCCTTGTCCTGATTTTTGTTAATCCACTATATGAAAAAGGTCGTCTGAAAACAAGGTTTCAATGAAATTTGTTTTTCAGACGACCTGTTGCTTCTAGTAGCAAACTCAATCCGCCACATCGATACACAAATATTTCAATTCCAAATATTCGTCCGCACCGTATTTGCTGCCTTCGCGTCCCAGCCCGCTGCGTTTCACGCCGCCGAACGGTGCTACTTCATTGCTGATTAAGCCGGTATTGATGCCGACCATGCCGTATTCCAAGGCTTCGCCGACGCGCCATTGGCGGGCGGTGTCGGAGGTGAAGAGGTAGGCCGCCAAACCGTATTCCGTATCGTTGGCTGCCGCGATGACTTCGGCTTCGGTTTCGAAGCGGAACACGGGGCACAACGGCCCGAAGGTTTCTTCGCGCGCCACTGCCATTTGCGCCGTTACGCCGCTTAAAACGGTCGGTTCGAAAAACGTTCTGCCCAACGCGCTGCGTTTGCCGCCGGTCAGGCAGACCGCACCTTTGGAGAGCGCGTCGGCTATGTGCTGCTCGACTTTCTCCACCGCTTTTTCCTCAATCAGCGGCCCTTGGTTCACGCCTTCATCCAGGCCGTTGCCCAATTTGAGCGCGGCCACTTTTTCACTTAATTTGCGGCAAAATTCGTCGTAAATGCCGGATTGAGCGTACACGCGGTTGGTGCAGACGCAGGTCTGACCGCTGTTGCGGAACTTGCTGGAGAGCGCACCTTCGACGGCTTTGTCCAAATCTGCATCGTCAAACACGATACACGGCGCGTTGCCGCCCAGTTCCAAACTGAGTTTTTTAATGTCCGCCGCGCTGTCGGCAAAAATTTTCGCACCGACTTCGGTCGAACCGGTAAAGCTGATTTTGCGCACGGTCGGGTTCGTGGCAAATTCATGGCTGATTTCCGAAGCGCGGCCGCTGACAACAGGAAGTAAATCCTGCGGCACGCCCGCTTCGTAAGCCAGTAGCGCCAGCGCATACGCGCTCAGAGGCGTGAGCGACGCAGGTTTGACGATCATCGCGCAGCCCACCGCCAAAGCAGGCGCGGCCTTGCGCGCAATCATTGCGGACGGAAAGTTCCACGGCGTAATCGCAGCGGTAACGCCGATGGGCTGTTTCAACACGACCAGTTTTTGCGACGCCTTCACACTTGTCAGCACATCGCCGTCAATCCGCCGCGCCTCTTCGGCAAACCAGCGCACAAACGAAGCCGCATAATCAATTTCACCACGCGCCTCAGTCAGACTTTTGCCCTGCTCCATCGTCATGATGCGCGCCAGCTCTTCTTTGTTTTCCTTAATCAAAAAATACCAGCGCCACAACACATCGGCACGCTCCAACGCAGTTTTTGCCGCCCATAATTTTTGTGCGGTCTCCGCTTTTTGAATCAGCAGCTTGAGGTCGTCTGAATGGGTTGTACGGACAAACGCCAAAGTCTCGCCCGTCGCCGGATTATCAACTTTGATGCCGTCTGGAATCGAGGAAAAAGAAATATCGGGATGGTTTAACAATGATGCAAAAGAGTTCATGCCTGCCCTCGTGTGTGTAGATGATGGATGAAGGTCATTATTCTCTTGATAGGGGAAAAGCGCAAACCGCTGAAACATTACGTCGCCGATTTTTCGACCTTGCCGTTTTATATTGAGCGAAATAGCAAAACCCGCAACTATATAAGGGTAAAATATTTGGATGTCCTTTCAAAAGTAAATTTACTTTTCCGTTTGATGCTTTTATTAAAGATTTGTCTAAACCAAAGACAAAGTATGTTATCTCTGCTATTGTGTTAACGTTTAGCACCACTTTTATCAATAATTCATATGGAGTAAACCGATGAATAAAAATACCAAGTTACTGATTTCTGCCGTTATTGCCGCTACTGCGCTGTCCGCATGTTCCAGCTCTTCCAAAGGAAAACCTGCTGCGCAACCTGCTCCTGCTCCGCAACAAGCAGCGCAACAAAACCAACCTTTCACTCCTCAAACCGTTAAAGTGGACGCTATCGACAGCACCAAAGAAGTACACTACCGCTGCGGTCAAAACGGTCAAGACCCATTGAGCGTTATGTATGGCTTCAAAGGCAACGAACCTGTTGTAGCACAAGTGAAATACAAAAACGAACTGACCCCCAACCTGTTCCGCGTCGTCGGCTCCAGCGACGATATTAATGCCTTCTGGGGCGGAAACGTCGCATGGGTGGCAGGTCGTGCCAATTTGGGCAATATCGACAAAGTGGACGGCAATATGCTGACCGTACGCGGTAAAACAACCGTTAACGGCAAAGAAGAAGTCGTTGATCAAATCGTTGCCAAATACTGCTCCGTTGCCAACGCCCCTGCCAAAGCAGGCAAACCAGCTCCTAAAAAATCTGCTGGAAAAGCAAAACGTTAATTTCTAACTCTAACCGTAGAAGTTAATCTGAGGTCGTCTGAAAATTTTCAGACGACCTTTTTGCATTTTGTGTAATTCATTACCAAGAGCGGCATAGAAGTGTCCGTCTTATACAGTCGATTACTTTCAAAGAATCACTCCCTTTAAGCCAATCTTTCCCTTCCTCTATCTGAAACAAGAAAAGCGTGTTCCTTTCCATACAGTCAAAACAATAACGCCATATTTGCATCACAACTATCAAATCAACTGCCCAAAATAAAAAAGTCGTCTGAAAACCTTTTTCCCAGTTTTCAGACGACCCCTTCAAATCACAATCATAACCATCAGACCACGACTTCTTCTTTTTTCTTCACTTCCTTCGCGATATTGTCGCGGCTCAGGCCGAACATCAGCAAGAGCGGGCTGGCGACCAATACCGAAGAGTAAATACCGAACACGATGCCGATGGTCAATGCCATTGAGAAACCGTGCAACGCTGCGCCGCCGAACACCAGCATGGAAACGACCATTGCCTCGGTCGAACCGTGGGTAATGATGGTACGGCTCATGGTGGCGGTAATCGCATTGTCGATGACTTGCGGAACGGTGTGTCCGCGCATACTCGGTTTGCGGAAGTTCTCACGGATACGGTCGAAGACGACGACGGATTCGTTCACGGAATAGCCCAATACGGCAAGGATACCCGCCAGCACGGTCAGTGAAAATTCCCATTGGAAGAAGGCGAAACAGCCCAAAATAATCACGATGTCGTGCATATTCGCGATGATGGCGGATACGGCGAAACGCCATTCAAAGCGCATCGACAGGTAAATAATGATACCTAAAACAACAAAGCCCAGTGCCATCAGACCGTTGGTTACCAATTCTTCGCCCACCTGCGGGCCGATAAATTCGACTTGGCGCAGGGTAACGTCGGGCTGCTCTTTTTTTAGCAAGTCCATAACCTGATTGGAAAGCTGCGCTGAAGTTACGCCTTCTTTGTTGGGCAGACGAATCATGATGTGTTTGTTCGTACCCAACGCTTGAACTTGAACCTCACCCATTTTCAGGGTATCGAGTTTTTCACGGGTTTTATTGACGTCCACGCCCTGCTGATATTGCACTTCCATCACGGTACCGCCGGTAAATTCGACGGAGAAGTTCAAACCTTTGGTAACGAGGAAGAATACGGCGGCAATAAAGGTTACCAACGAAATAAAGGTCGTCAGTTTGCCGTAGCTCATAAACGGGATGTCGCGTTTGATTTTAAAGAGTTCCATGTCTTACTCCTTGCCAGCCGCTGTTTCGGCTTTGGGTTTCCATACTGCGCCGATGGAAATATTCTGCAATTTGCGGCGGCGTCCGTACCATAAGTTAACCAAGGCGCGGAAGACGACGACGGATGAGTACATCGAAGTCAGGATACCCAGACAGTGTACGACGGCAAAACCGCGAACCGGGCCGGAGCCGAATACCAAGAGGGCGATACCGGCAATCAGCGAGGTCAGGTTGGAGTCAACGATGGTTGCCCATGCGTGTTGGAAACCGAGGTTGATTGCCTGTTGAGGCGGCACGCCTTCGCGCAACTCTTCACGGATACGTTCGTTAATCAATACGTTGGAGTCAATCGCCATACCCAATGTTAACGCCAATGCGGCAATACCGGGCAGCGTCAGTGTTGCCTGCATGGCAGACAAAATACCGACCAAGAACAAAATATTGGTACTCAAGGCAATGGTAGAGAAGAAGCCCATCAAGCGGTAGTAAACCACCATAAACAAGGCAACGGCGGCAAAGCCCCACAAGGTAGAGTTGAAACCTTTTTCAATGTTTTCTTTACCCAAAGACGGGCCGATGGTGCGCTCTTCCACGATTTGCATCGGTGCGGCGAGAGAACCGGCACGCAACAACAAAGAAGTATCATTGGCTTCCGCCTGCGTCATGCTACCGGAAATTTCCACACGTCCACCGGTAATGGCAGAACGGATAACCGGTGCGGTAACCACTTCGGATTTGCCTTGGTCGATCAACACCATCGCCATGCGTTTGCCGACGTTGGCGGCGGTCAATTCACCAAAAATACTGCCGCCTGCGCTATCCAAGCTCAGGCTGACGGCAGGTGCGCCCATTTGATCGAAACTGGGTTGCGCGTCATTGATATTGTCGCCTGTCAATTCAACCTGTTTGTTAATCAGCAAGGTTTCAGGATGATCGCCACCACTGGACAGCAGCTCAAACCCGCTCGGAACATTGCCTTCCAAAGCCTCGCGCACTTTGACAGGGTCGTCTTCCACCATGCGCACTTCCAAAGTTGCGGTACGGCCGATAATGTCTTTTGCTTTGGCAGTATCTTGTACACCCGGCAACTGCACAACGATGCGGTCGAGGCCGGATTGCTGGATGACAGGTTCGGCTACGCCCAACTCATTAACACGGTTATGCAAGGTGGTGATGTTTTGTTTCACCGCATCGGAGCGTACTTTGTTAATCGCTTCTTCGGATAATGTCAGCGTGATGTTATTGCCATCAGCGTTCAAATTTGCCTCAGGGAAAAGCTGACGCAGCTTAGGCATGGCTTTTTGTACGTCAGCAGCGTCCTGCATCGGGACAATCAGACCGTTTTCAATTTGACGGACGGTGCCGGTACGGATTTTTTCACGACGCATTTCACGGCGGATGTCGCCCGAATAACGTTCAAACGTTTTCTGCATCGCAGCTTTCATATCCACCTGCATAGTGAAATGAACGCCGCCGCGCAAGTCCAAACCCAAGAACATCGGGTTAGCGCCGATTTTGGCCATCCATTCGGGGCTGTCCGCCAACAGGTTGAGCGCGGTGATATAGCCATCGCCCAAAGTGTTTTCGATGACATCGCGGGCTTTAAGCTGGGTTTCAGTATCTTTGAAACGCACTTTCAGCGAGTTGTTTGCAACAAACATCCCGTCGGTCTGAATACCTGCCTGTTTCAGCGCGGCATCGACTTTGGACTGGGTCTGTTCGTTAATAACGATGGCTTGTCGGTTGGTTGATACCTGTACTGCGGGCGTTTCACCGAAAAGGTTGGGCAGCGAATACACTACGGCAACCAAAATCGTGCACGCAATCAGCAGGTATTTCCATAAAGGATAACGGTTCATGGTAAACCTTCGATTTATTATGAAGACAAACAGCCGCGCTCAGTTTTCCGAGGCGGCTCTTGGCAAAAATACGGATTACTCGGCTTTGGCGGCAATCGCGTTACGTTCCACTTCGACTTCGATTTTTGCACCTTGACCGATGTCCACTGTGAAAAACTGTTCGCCGACTTTGGTAACGCGGCCTTTGAAGCCTGCTGCCAAAACAACCTTATCACCGACTTTCAAAGCGGCAAGCATGGCTTGGTGTGCTTTGAATTTCTTTTGTTGGGGACGCATGATCAGGAAGTAGAACACCACCATAATCAGCACTAAAGGGGCAAATTGGGCCACAGTTTGATTCATAATTCGTCCATTTTCTAAGAGATTAAAATTAAGTAAAACACCGCTTGCGGCAGAAAAAGGCATTGGTACAGCCGCAAAATTAAGCTATTCTAAAGGTCGTCTGAAAAATTTCCAAGCCTTTCCCTATTTATTAACCATATTTATCATGTCAGGTCGTCTGAAAATGAAGTTTCAACGACATTTAAAACCTGACTTCTTCCCACCAACGACAGGCCCCGCGCCCTTTTCCTCATGAAAAAACTCATTCGACGACTGCGTACACGCCTACGCCGCCTTTTGGGTAAAAATGCGCGTACGGTCTGGATTTCTCATCCCGTTTTTGCGCGACATCAGCCCGGCGCGGGACATCCCGACTCGCCCGAACGCACCGCCGTTATCGAAGCCGAACTCAAACGCCAGGATATTTGGCGGCATCTGCAAACTGCCGAAGCTGAGGAAATCAGCGATGCCCGCCTCGCCTTGGTTCACCCGCGCAAATACCTGCGCTCTCTGGAAGCCTGCCAGCCCCAGCCGGACAAAATCTACCGTCTCGACGGCGACACCGTCATGAGTCATGGTTCGCTCAAAGCTGCCCGTCACGCCGCAGGCGCCGTCGTTCAGGCGGTGGACATGGTAATGAATAAGAAAGCATGGCACGCCTTTTGCGCCGTCCGCCCACCCGGACACCATGCACACAGCGATAAAGCCGGCGGTTTCTGCCTATTAAACAATGTCGCAACAGGCGTCATGCACGCTATCGCCGAATATCGGCTCCAACGTATCGCTATCATCGACTTCGACGTCCATTACGGCGACGGCACAGCGGAAATCTTCAAAGATGACCCGCGCGTCCTGTTTATGAACCTTTTTGAAACCGACCTCTTCCCATTTCCTGAAACCAACCATTCTGCCAACGGCGCCAATATGTTGCATCTGCCTTTCGCATCCAATACCGGCAGCCGCGTCTTTCGTACCACCGTACGCGAACAATGGTTGCACAAACTGACCGCATTCAAACCCGAACTGGTCTTACTGTCTGCAGGTTTCGATGGGCACAAACAAGACGAAACAGGTCGTCTGAACCTGCACGAAGCCGATTTCGCTTGGCTAACCCACAAAATCATCCAAGCCGCATCAAGCTGCCCCGGCAGAATCGTTTCCGTACTGGAAGGCGGCTACACGCTCGAACCTTTGGCGAAATCCGCCGCAGCCCATATCGGCGTCCTCGTAGGACTACCCAAGGCAGACTATGTTGCCGCCTATCAAAGACACTTGAAACGCGGGCAAAAAAGGGGAGATTTCCAGTTTTCCGAATCGCAATCTAAATTATCAAACGAAAGATTATCTGAAAATAAGATTCAAGGTTTTCAGACGACCTTTTAGCGGGTAGATTGCCCAGATTGTTGTTACCGTAAAAGGTCGTCTGAAAATCCTATCCGATCAAAAACAAACCGCCCTTTCAGGCGGTTTGTTTTCAGCTTAAACAGACGGTTATTGTTTTTTACCGCCGAATACACCGAAGGAGTTGTCACTCAAAGAACCGTTGTTGCCCGGCGTCTTATTGTAACTGTAACGCCCCGCCATTTCGGCCGCTTTGTCGCCATAGAATCCGCCGGATATAGAACCTTCGACACCGGAATTCCACTTGCCGTTAAAGCTGCTGCCTGAAATACCTGCGGTAAAGGCTTTTTCACCCATATATTTGTTATCGCCACTATTGATTTTACCTGCGATAGTCTTGGTATCGAAGTTGACATCTGCGGTAAACGAACCGGCAGTACGGTAGCCTCCTGTATTACCCACCCAGTTTTCCTTATCATCTAAGTTACGGGCACGGAAATTCAACACCTCGCCTGCGTATTTAGCCGTACCGGACGGTAGAGAGGTACTCATTACCCCCTGAACAAACAAGGAGTAGGCATTATCGGCAAGTTTTGCCGCACCGAAGACAACATTGCTCAAATTACCTGAAGCAACAAACGATTTGTAGTCCGAACCCAATTCAGTTTGATGGAGCTTGTTGGTAACAGGTGCCAAAGCGATTGCCGTACCGTTGATAATGACTTTGGTCAAGTCCGCGATATTCGATAAGATATATTGCTCGCCTGTTTCACCTTTTTTCAATTCGGCCGCAGCGGCATCACCTTTAGGTTTGGTTACGGGCGTATCGGGTTTGGCAACCGGCGCATCAGGCTGTCCGCCTGCTTGAGCTGCCGCATCTTGGCGTTTTGCACCAAACACACCGCGCGCCACTACGTCTTCATCACGTTGGTTTTTGCCTGCCGCACTATATGTACCGGCAAGTTGGTCTGCCTTCGCGCCAAAGAATCCGCCTTGCATCGTACCTTGCTTGTTGGAGAAGGTGTTGCCGTGCAAATCGCCATTGAAAGACAGATTTTCCGTCATATCGCGCGCATTGGATTTGACGACACCTGCAATCCTGTTGCCACCACTACCACCGCCAACCGTTTGATCGGAATAGCGGTTGATGCTGACATTGATGGTTTTTTGGTCGAAATTGACTTTTGCGGTAACATCGGTTGCTTTGGCGGCAGGATACAGATTGGCCAGCTTGGCTTGCGAACCGGTTTCAAAAATTTCTTGCAGATCTCTTGTATTGATCGGCAGTCCGTTTTGGAAATGCAGGCCGATGCCTTTATAGGTTGCATCCCCTCTTTGGGCTGCAACGGTATCACTGCCTGATGGCGTGCCTTGGACAAACAACGCCTGTTTCACATCACGCAGATCGCTGACATCGGCAACACCGCCGTAACGAACGTCAGGCAACAGGTCGCCGCTGTGTACCGCATATTGTGCTGCATCGGCTTTACCGCCGTTCATACTTTTTTCGCCCAACGTAAACTCACCCGCTTTAACGTCTTTGGTATTAATGGCGACACCATCAAGTACGACGCTGTTTTTATCCGAGGCAGTCGGAGCTTCGGTTTTGGCATATTCCAAATCGCCGGTATCACGTTTTTTCGCTACCAAGACACCGCCATCCAAAGCCTTGCCCATTACTTTGCCTTCGCCGCCAAAACCTTGACCTGAATTGGCCTCATTGGCTTTCTTGGCCTCTTCAGCTTTCTTGGCTTCTTCAGCTTTCTTGGCTTCTTCAGCTTTCTTGGCTTCTTCAGCTTTCTTGGCTTCTTCAGCTTTCTTAGCTTCTTCGGCTTTCTTGGCTTCTTCGGCTTTCTTAGCTTCTTCGGCTTTCTTAGCGTCTTCAGTTTGTTTTGAATCACCTCCTCCGCCCGAGCCGGAATTATTGCCCGGCTGTTGCGGGGTCGGTGCAGGCTGTGCAGACGGCGTGCCACTACCGCTTGAGCCGCATGCACTCAATGCGATGCTGCAAGCAATCGCCAACATACTTAATTTAAATGATTCCTTCATGGTAAAACTCCTGAATGTGATAATGGTATTTTGGAATGATGGTGATAAAATATTTGATAATTATTTACATCAAACCAATTAAAATATACCGCAAATGCGGATAACCAAACGGTACTAAACTTACATCAGTATGGAGGCCGTCTGAAAGCGGAATTTATGAATCCGCGTATACAGATGTGTTTCAGACGACCTCTACTTATATCGTCAAACCATTAATGACGATGCGGAACAAAGCCTTCCGGAGCTTCCGCACCTGCAGGCAGGTCAAATGTTTCGCGCAGAACGACTTTGTAGAACGCAAATGCATCTTTTGCACCTTGAATCGCTTCGGCTTCAGCTTCAGGGCTTAAACCCAAAGCATTCAGATGCTCGACAAAAGCACGCCAATGTTTGCCGCGGCCGTTCGGATGGGGAGCGAGGTGGCGCGCGCCGTGTTCGCCGGTGTAATCCAGCTTTTGCGCGTGTTTAAACAAAAATGCCGCGCCCAAATTAGAACCTTCGGCGCAATACAGCCAACCGATGGCTTTATTGCCGGTTTCATGCGGCAGCGGTTTGCCGTATTCGTAAGGTTTGTCGCCCAAATCCGCCAAGTCTTGCGTTACCGCATCGTAACGCGCCATGTATTCCAGCTCAGGAATGGCTTTGTTCAACTCGGAGTCTTTATAAATATGATCGACCGCTTTGTGGAACACGGATTGCAGTTTCAAAAATTTGATGTAATTCTCTTTGTTGGTAAACGGCTCGACAGACATAACTAAGTTGTCCACGCTATCGTGAATAGTTGTAGTCTGCTCTTTCAGCCGTTTGGCAAAAGTCAGCTCTTGTGTTTCGCTCATGTGAATATCCTTCATACAGTTTCAGACGACCTTCGGATCGCCTTTATTTAAACAAAGTGGATTGGATAGGTTTGAAAACGGATATGGGATGGAAGCGGAGGTTTGTGAGATTGAAAACCCACCAAATCTGTTTGAAAACAAACCATCGGGTTTCGTTATTTTATGAAATATTTTTTTAAAATATATATCATTCCAATTCAAATGGCAAGAGAATGATTTGCAGCTACTTGCAACTACAAGATAATAACGGACAATTTTCCACCTTCGGCAAACAAGAGATGCAGGCCTAACGGAAAATGGTTCTATAACCATAAAAAATATTGTTTACAAAGACATGACGACATCTCGGGAGACACCGCCCTTGCCTCACCTGCGTCAAAACGGCATACTTTCGCCATACTGAGCCGCAGGTCGTCTGAAACCTGCCACACTGTCAAAAAGGAAGAAACAACATGAACCCTATCCGCCCCTTCTTAGACCATACCCCGCAAATTCACGAATCCTGCCTCATCGACGAAACTTCCGTCATCATCGGCGAAGTATCGCTTGCCGAAGACGTATCCGTTTGGCCGTATGCCGTTTTGCGCGGCGACGTGAACAGCATCAGCATCGGCGCGCGCAGCAATGTACAGGACGGCAGTGTCTTGCACGTTTCGCACAAAAACGCGGAAAAGCCCGAAGGCTCACCCCTTATCATCGGCGAAGACGTAACCGTCGGACACAAAGTCATGCTGCACGGCTGCCGCATCGGTGATCGTGTGTTGATTGGGATGGGTACGATTATTCTGGACGATACCGTCATCGAAGACGACGTAATGATAGGCGCAGGCAGCTTGGTGCCGCCACGCAAACGTTTGGAAAGCGGCTATCTCTATGTCGGTTCGCCCGTCAAACAAGTCCGCCCGCTGACCGAAAAAGAAAAAGAATTTTTGAAATATTCTTCCGCGCATTATGTGCGCTTGTCCGACCAACACAAACAGTCAAAATAATTTTCAGACGACCTTATATCCCCTAAAAAAGAAAGTTTTATGCACACACTCTACCTAGCCTCCGGCAGCCCGCGCCGCCGCGAAATTCTGGAAAACTTAAGATTCAAAGTTATCCGTATCCCTGCCGACATTGACGAAACGCCGCATTCCGACGAAAAAGCCGCCGATTATGTGCAACGTATGGCGCAGGAAAAAAATGCCGCTGCTGTCGAGCAATGGTTTGCCACACACGACGCGTCGCCCGAATATCCGATCCTGACCGCCGACACTACTGTCGCCTATCAAAACCACATCCTCGGCAAACCGGAAACCGAAGCCCAAGCAGCCGAAATGCTCGCCCGGCTTTCAGGGCAGACGCATCAGGTGCTGACTGCCGTATGCGTATATTGGCAAGGGAAAACGCGCGGTGTTTTACAAACCAGCGACGTGCGTTTCAAAACCCTGTCTGCCGAAGAAATATCCGCCTATATCCGAAGCGGCGAACCGATGGACAAAGCGGGCGCGTATGGCATTCAGGGTTTGGGCGGCGTGTTTGTCGAGCATTTGCAAGGCAGCTTCACCGGCGTGATGGGCCTGCCCGTTTACGAAACGGTCGGCTTATTGGAACAATGCGGATTGAGTATTCCCTCATTTTCCTGATTTTAAATACCTTCAAACAAACATTATGAAAACATACGCCTTCCCCTTTTTATCCGCAGTATTCCTTCTTGCAGGCTGCGCTGCTTTTTCAGACAACGGCACACCTTCCATCCGCGAAGGCAACGACAGCATCCTCTCTTTCGGGAAGCTTGGCTCCGCTACGGAAGATGCGCCCGCAGGCGGCTGGGTCATGCTCGGCGATCAATACACCTATGTGTTAGACAAAGGGTCGTCTGAAAAGCTATCTCCCGTCTTTAAGGCCAAACTGAAACATCCCTACGAAATCAAGTTTGCCTCTTCTATGAAGAATATCAAAAAGGCAGGGTTTACCGTTTGGCAGGAGGATCGCAGATTCAGCACACTGCTTTGCCTGTCTTACCCCCATACTGATAAAGATGAAGAAAAAACGCTGCAAAAATTGGCGTTCACCTTCAGTAAAGGGGAAAAAACGCCATTCAAGTGCATTAACCTCGACGGCAAAATCTATCAGCCCGTCCCGGCTGCCGGTTCGGGTTTACCGCTGCACGTCAACCTCGACATTCACACCCGCTCTTCCAAGAAAAACCTGAAAATCGACGTACCTCCCCTATCCGCAGGCATACGACCCGCAATGCCGCCCGTCCGCCCGCTCCATTTTTAAGCACTATCCGCCGCACAAACCAAAAGGTCGTCTGAAAAATCTTCAGACGACCTTTTCTCAAACTAACGCTTCAAAATTTAATTAGTACCAACCGCGCAGCTTCATCGCTTTTTCAACGCGGCGGATACTCATCATATAAGACGCGGTACGCAGGTCCACGTCATACTCTTGCGCCAGATTCCAAATATCACGGAACGCGCGGCGCAGGACGACGGTTTCTTTTTCCTGAACTTCGTCAAATTCCCAGTAATAGCCTTGCAGGTTTTGCACCCATTCGAAATAAGAAACGACCACGCCGCCGCAGTTCGCCAAAATATCGGGGACGACCAACACGTCGTTTTGACGCAGGATGGCATCGGCTTCGGGCGTAGTCGGGCCGTTTGCGCCTTCGACCACGATTTTCGCGCGCACTTTGCCGGCATTTTCGGAAGTCAGTTGGTTTTCCAGCGCGCAAGGGGCGAGTACGTCCACATCCAGAGCCAAGAGTTCGGCGTTGCTGATTTCTTTGCCATAACCCGCTTCGTTGGTAATGAAGCCTTTTTCTTGGAACTCTTTGAAGAGGGCTTCCATATCCAAGCCGTTTTCGTTGTAGATGGCGACATCAACGGTGGAAACGGCAACGACTTTCGCGCCGGATTGATGCGCGTAATAGCCTGTGTGATAGCCCACATTACCGAAGCCCTGAATGGCGTAGGTTGCGCCTTTAACGTCTTTGCCGAGTTTTTCCAAAGCTTGGACGGCGGCAAAGTTCACGCCGTAACCTGTCGCTTCGGTACGCGCCAAAGAACCGCCGAATTCGACCGGTTTGCCGGTGAACACACCCGGCGCGGATTTTTTAACGACGTTTTCGTAGGCATCAACCATCCACGACATGATTTTGCCGTTGGTGTTCACATCGGGGGCGGGAATATCGATTTTCTCGCCGATGAGCGGAGAAATGGCTTCGGAATAAGCGCGTGAAATGCGTTCCAACTCTGCTTCGGAGTAATCGCGCGGATCCAAAGTAATGCCGCCTTTGCCGCCACCATAAGGAATGCCCGCAACGCAGCATTTGATGGTCATCCAAATCGATAGGGCTTTGACTTCGTCCAGATTCACATGGGGATGGAAACGCACGCCGCCTTTGTAGGGGCCGACGGCATTGTTATGTTGCGAACGGTAGCCGGTGAAGGTTTTGACCGTGCCGTCGTCGAGTTTGACGGGGAAGGTAACTTCCAAAACGCGTTGCGGGCTTTTCAGGATTTCATACACCGCAGGGTCGGCATTGAGCCGGTCGCAGGCGGTTTTGACCTGTTTGCGGGCGATTTCGAAAGGATTAAGGGTTTCTTTTGCGGCGGATTGGGACATTTCTCTTCCTTCTCATGTCGGATTGAGGTTTAAAGACTTTGCAGCTGTAACTATAACCAATTTCCAAATGAAATGTAATAGCATGTAGTCGGTATTTTCAAAGTTGATTAATTTATATATGGTTTTATTTTTCAGACGACTGAAGAGCACATTCAAACTGCTTCGTCCATCCCTTTACAGAATGTTCATATTTTCTGAACGCTCTCCAAAAACCTTTGTTTTTAAAAAAGGTCGTCTGAAAATTGAATCAGCCTGTCTTTCAAAGTCAAAGTTTCTGAAAATCAATGAAATGCCATTTCAAGCTCCAACTATATTGTTAACAATCCATCTGAAAACTACCTGTCGGGAAACAATGTTAAAATACGCGTCCCTATCATTCACGAGCAAAACACATCATGACCGCCGCCATCGAACACGTCCAAGCCGCCGCCTTTGATTTGGACGGCACATTATGCGATTCCGTCCCCGATCTTGCCGCCGCAGCCGAAGCCATGCGCGAATATCTCGACATGGAGCCGCTGCCCGCCAAAACGGTAGAAAGCTACGTCGGTGACGGCATCGGCAAACTCGTCCACCGCGTCATCACCGACGACCGCGACCAAGAAGCCGCGCCCGATTTATGGGAAAAAGGCTTCGTTTTCTACATGAAATACTACCGCGATCACTTGAGCGACTTCACCCGCCCCTACCCCGAAACCGAGGCCGGACTGGCATTGCTCAGATCGCTGGGCATCCCGCTGGTGGTCATTACCAACAAAAACGAAATCCTCGCTGTCGAACTCTTAAAACAGCTCGGACTTGCCGACTACTTCAGCCTGATTCTCGGCGGCGACAGCCTGCCCGAAAAGAAACCCAGCCCGTTGCCGCTGCAACACGCCGCTGAAGTCTTGGGCATTGATCCTTCCAACATGATTATGGTCGGCGACTCCCGCAACGACATCATCGCTGCCAAAGCCGCAGGCTGCCTCAGCGTCGGCGTAACCTTCGGCTACGGCGACATGACCCTGCTCTCACAAGACAAAGCGACCAAGCCCGACTGGATTATCGGCTCACTGCCCGAAATCTACGAAAACCTGCGACCGAAAAAAGCGGAAGACGACGAATAACTGGCATCCTTGTTTTCAGACGACCTTTATTCCTGCTTCAAAGTTCGTCTGAAAATAAAGCAGTGGAAATAAAAAGACTCGTCATTCCCGAACAAAGAGAATGACGGAATGAAAGTTTCTTATCTCTCCTCCATCCTACAACCTGCAAGTCAGATTCAAAAATCTGACCTACGAATCGACCTTTTCCAGACGACCTCTGCATGAAACCCCAAAAATCCCTGAGCGCCCGCGCGATGGACATTCTTTCCCGACAGGAAATCAGCCGTGTCGGACTCAAGCGCAAGCTCGCTCCGTATGCCGAAAGCGAAGAAGAATTGGAAAACGTGTTAAACGAATTTGCCGAACGCAACTGGCAATCCGACCAACGCTACGCCGAAGCCTACATCCACAGCAAAAGCCGCCAACACGGTTCACTGCGTCTGAAACAGGCATTGGCGCAGCAAGGCATAGACGAAACCCTCAGCCGCGAATTCATGCCCGACAAAGCACACGAACTGCAAACTGCAGTCGCCATGTTGCGCAAAAAATTCAAACAGCCCGCCGCCGATTTGAAAGACAAACAAAAACAAGCGCGTTTCCTTGCCTACCGCGGATTCGACATGGACACCATCCACGCCGCGCTCAAAAGCAGCTGGGACGAAGAAATATTCGACGCTTCTGAAGAATGGTAAGCCTGTTAACAATAAAAGGTCGTCTGAAACCTTTTTTCGGTTTCAGACGACCTTTCGATTATTTGGCTTATCCCTATTCCGTTACCGTTTTACGGATGAGTTTTTCCGCGTTGGCAAGCGTGTTTTCCACTTCGGCAAACTCGATTTTGCTGCCCGACACCAGCGCGCGCGTGTCGTTGAATACGACTTGGACTGCCCCGTCGGTTTCGGTAACGAGGACGCGCAACGGCAGTTGCAGGGCGAAGGCGGGGTCTTTTTGCATCAGCGGCGTACCGGCTTTGGGCGTGCCGAAGACGATGACTTTGGCGGGCTGCATATCCAAACCGCTTTGGCGTGCGGCGGCTTGGTGGTCGATGACGGCGAACACGGTCATGCCTTTTTCTTTAACGGCGGTTTCCAAGCGGCGGACGGTATCGTCGAAGCTGTATTTGCTGACGGCGGTATGGGTTTGATTCATGGCTGAACTTTGTCGGGAATCGGGTTGTCGGGCGGCATCGCCGCCGTGTGAAGCGCAGGCGGTCAGGGCGGCGAGGATGGCGGCTGCGGCGAAGGTGCGTATCGGTTTCATGTTTTTCCTTAGATAAAAGGTCGTCTGAAATGTTTCAGACAACCTTGTTGCTGGTTATTTCAAACCTTTTTTCACCAAGTCTTCGTAACCGCCGTGGTTGGTTACGTTGGTGTAGCCTGCTTTTTTCAACTCGGTAAGCGCGGCTTCGGCCCGGCGGCCGCTGCGGCAGTAGAGGTTGACGGGCGCGTTTTTGTCTGGGCTGACGCTTTTGATGCGTTCGACGATTTGGTCGTGCGGAATGTTGACCGAACCTTGCAGGTGGCCGGATTTGAATTCTTCTTCGGAACGTACGTCAACCCATACGCCTTTTGCTTTGGCAGGTTGCGCGCTAGCGGCTTTGGCGGCGGGCGCGGCAAAGGATACGGCGGCAGGCAGGACAAGTGCGGCAGCAGTCAGCGCGGCAGTCAGCAATTTTTTCATGGTCGTTTCTCCAAACGGTTGAACAAAAATATCAATCTAAACGGTTCGGCGGCAAAAAGCAATGCCCGTCAGCAGAAGGGTCGTCTGAAACGGGAGTTGTTTTCAGACGACCCTTTGAGACAAAATCAACGCTGTGCGTCAACCGCTTCCAAAGCACGCAGGGCATAAGTGTAGGCTGCGCCTGCGTTCAAGGAAATGGCGGTCGCCAGCGCGCCGGCGATTTCGCTTTCAGTCGCGCCCGCTTTGGCGGCTGCGGCGGCATGTACGCTGATGCAGCTTTCGCAACGGGTGGTGATAGCGACGGCGAGGGCAATCAGTTCGCGGGTTTTTGCATCCAATGCTTCGGCTGCGGCGGCTTGTTCCAGCGCGCCGTAGGCTTGAAGCATTTTCGGGTGGTTTTTACCCAGCTCGCCGAATGATTTTTTAACGTGTGCGGTGTGTTCGGGCCAATTTTGAAACATTTTGATTTCCTTTCCAATGTGTTTGATATGAAGGATGCTGCTCTTTCATGGCAAATTTCAATTTAATCCGCCATCTTTACATCCGATGAATGGCATTATTGCAATAATTTGACTATTATAATCGTCAAATCATCTCATTCACTTGCAAAAAACACTTATGGACACCTTGGACAAACTCATCGAACTGGCGCAAATCACCGGCAGCGTGGACATACAATGCCTGTTCCGCGACAAATGGTACGCCCCGCACGGACGCAGACGCGCACACGGCATCGCGCACCTTGTCGTCGCCGGAGAAAGCTACATCAAAATCGAAGGCGAACCCGAAGCACGTCTCTTGCAAACCGGCGACCTTATTTTTTTCCCGCGCAGCGCGGAACACATCATCAGCAGCGAAGCGGACTGCAACAACTGCGGCGATACCATTCATATCAGCAACGATGGCGCGTTTACCATCGAATCTTCAGGCAGCGGCGGCGAAAAAAGCCTCGATTTGTTCTGCGCCCGCTTCGAATACGACGAACACGCTGACATCATGCACGACCTGCCCGAAACCGTCCTCATCAAGATGGACCATCCCTCGCTACAATGCCTTATCTCCATGTTGCAATATGAAAGCGCGCACACGCTTTCCGGCTCGCGCGCCATCGTCAACGCCCTTTCCTCCGTACTCCTCGTCCTCATCGTCCGCGCCCATCTCGAACAAGGCGGAGAAGCGCCTTTGGGCGGCATACTCAACGGCCTGCGCGACAAACGTCTGCGCCAACTCATCCAAACCGTCGTCAGCCGCCCCGAAGACGAATGGAACATCGAAAAAATGACCGCGCTTGCCAACCTCTCCCGCGCCCAACTGATGCGCCTGTTCAAACAGCAAACCGGCATCAGCCCCCACGCCTTCGTCAACCTCATCCGCCTACGCCAAGCAGCCGTACTGCTGCGGCAAACCGCCGATTCCGTCCTGTCCGTCGCGCTGAACGTCGGTTTCCAATCCGAAACGCACTTCGGCAAAGCGTTTAAAAAACAATACGGGATTTCGCCGGGGCAGTATCGGAAAAATGCGGGAATCGGCGAAACCGATATTGAACCATCCGACGATATTTGAATCGAGAGATATAAAGGTCGTCTGAAAACCTTGATTTTAAGTTTTCAGACGACCTTTCACTTTGGTAGAGAGGACAGCCATAGGTCAGATTCTTGAATCCGACATCTCCATCTGCCACAACACCTAAAGGAAGCAGAAGCATTAAATATTCGTCGGATACAGGTATCCGAACTACACATTACCCAGTAACTGATTTTCTTCCGCAACGGAAAGACAAAAAGGTCGTCCGAAAACCTTAAATCATCAGGTTTTCAGACGACCTTTCATTTCGGCTGATTGATTAAGTCAACCCATTAAGCCTGTTTCAACTTCGCATCGGCATCACGCAACGCGGTGCGCAGACCTTCCTCGATAACGGGATGATAGAACGGCATATCCAGCATTTGCTCAACGGTCATCTTCATTTGATGCGCCCATGCCAACAGGTGCGCCAAATGTTCGGCGGCAGGGCCTAAGATTTCCGCGCCGATGAAGCGGCCGGTGGCTTTTTCGGCATACAGGCGCATATGGCCTTTGTTTACCAGCATCACGCGGCTGCGGCCTTGGTTTTTGAACGATACTTCGCCGATGACAAATTCGTCGGGTTGGTATTGCTCGGCAACCTGAGCGTATTTCAAACCTATGAAACCGATTTGCGGACTGGTGAACACCACGCCGATGGTGCTGCGGCGCAAACCGCCGCTGATATTCGGGTAGCGGCCCGCATTGTCGCCGGCAATCTTGCCTTGGTCGGCGGCTTCATGCAGCAGAGGCAGTTGGTTTGACGCATCGCCCGCGATGAAGATATGCGGAATGCTGGTCTGCATGGTCAGCCGATCCGCAACGGGTACGCCGCGCGCGTCTTTTTCGATATTGATGTTTTCCAAACCGATATTGTCAACGTTCGGACGGCGGCCTACGGCTGCCAGCATATATTCGGCAACAAATACGCCTTTTTCGCCGTCCTGCTCCCAATGGACTTCTACATTGCCGTCTGCATCGAGTTTGACCTCGGTTTTAGCATCCAAATGCAGTTTCAATTCTTCGCCGAACACGGCTTTTGCCTCGTCTGAAACGACGGGATCGGAAATGCCGCCGATAATGCCGCCCAAGCCGAAAATCTCGACTTTCACGCCCAAACGGTGCAATGCCTGACCCAGTTCCAAACCGATAACGCCCGGTCCGAACACGGCAACGCTCTTAGGCAGCGTATCCCATGAGAAAACGTCGTCGTTGATAATCAAACGATCACCCAAAGACTGCCATTGCGGAAGGATGACGGGGCGCGAACCGGTAGCAATCACGAAACTTTTTGCCGTGATTTGGGTATGGTCGTCGATTTGGACGGTATGCTCGTCGATAAATTTAGCTGAACCCATAATGCGCTTGTCGGCAGGCCACTCTTCCACATCGGCAACGACAAAGCCGACAAAACGGTCGCGCTCGGATTTGACGCGGTGCATCACTTCTTCGCCGTTGACGACAATGCTGTCTTTGTCCAAATGCACGCCGAACGGGTCAGTATGCAATGCGTGATGGCGCGCCTCTGCGGCGGCAATCAAGAGTTTGGAAGGCATACAGCCCACGCGCGCGCAGGTTGTGCCGAACACATTGTTTTCAATCAGGTAAACATTATCCGAATGTAAACGGGCATTGCGAAACGCGCCCATGCCGGCAGTACCGCCGCCGATTACGACGACATCTGCTTGAATTTTTTTCATAATCTTTGTCCTTTTTTTGTTGAGCGTCCGAAGCGGTATCAGCGTGAAGCGTATCAGGTTTTCAGACGACCTATTTAATAAACTATCAAAAATAAAAAATCGATAGCTATTTTTAAAATATTGATTTAAAACAATAATCTCAAATTCTACTTGTAAATATAGAGCTATTCAGAACGACCGTGTAGCGTATCGTCTGAATAACTCTATTTCTCTGTTCAGACGGTTTTGTTCAAGCCGTCTTAAGCATACAGGCAATTAGTTTTTAGCCAAGTAAGCTTCCAAGTCTTCGCTGCCGCCGATGTATTTACCGCCGATGAATACTTGAGGAGCAGTCATCTTGCCGGTAATAGCGCGTACGGAAGTAACAGTTGCATCTTTGCCCAATACGATTTCTTCGTAAGACAGACCTTTGTCTTCCAGAGCTTTTTTAGCTTTAGCGCAGAATTGGCAGCCGGGTTTGGTGAAGATGGCAACAGACTCTTGAGCTTTCCAGTCAGGAGCAATGTATTTCAACATAGTGTCAGCGTCAGACACTTTGAAAGGATCGCCTGGTTCTTCAGGTTCGATAAACATTTTTTCAACCACGCCGTCGTTAACCAGCATGGAGTAACGCCAAGAGCGTTTACCGAAGCCCAAGTCTTCTTTGTCAACCAACATGCCCATTCCTTCAGTGAATTCACCGTTGCCATCAGGGATCATGTAGATGTTGTTGGCTTCTTCTTCAGCAGCCCAAGCGTTCATTACGAAAGTGTCGTTTACAGATACGCAGTAGATAGCGTCAACACCGTTTTCTTTGAACGCGCCAAACAATTCGTTGTAGCGTGGCAGGTGAGAAGAAGAGCAAGTTGGAGTAAATGCGCCAGGCAGAGAGAACACGACTACTTTTTTGCCTTTGAACAAATCATCAGTAGAAACATCTTTCCAAGTGTCGCCAACGCGAGTGTGGAATACTACGGAAGGTACTTTTTGACCGGTACGATCTTGCAAAGCCATTTTGGATCTCCTTGAAATTTTAGGTTTAGGGAATGATACGAGTGAATGCATACATTCTAGCGCAGGAAGTTTGATTTGTATAATTTATAGTTCAAATAATATTAATTACCTGAAGCTATGAAAATCAATCTGCGAGCGTTTCAATCAAATAGAGGTCGTCTGAAAGAAAACAAGCCCCTAGCTTAAAATTATTTTTCGGAATCGTGTGCATCGGACAATACGACTTCGCGGATACTGCTTTCTACTTTATCTTTCAACATAAAGCGGTCTTCGTCTTTGCCGGTACGAATCGGGGCGGCAAAATCGATACGGATACGCAGCTTTTTCATGGAAACGATGCGCCAGAGCGAGCGCACCAAATCGACTTGCGCATAAGACGGAATCGTCGTCCTTTTTCCTGCATCATCATAATAGCGCAGCGTAACCGCCTGAACAGGCGCGTCGGCATCGATGGCGGATTGGAAGAGCGCGGCTTTAAACGACAGAATATCCAAACCCAAAGAAGTCCGCGCCTCAGGGAAAAAGCTGACATTCTGCCCTACTTTCAACGCGGCACAAATGGCTTGGTTAATCGGCTCGACATCGCGACGGGAATTGCGGTTGATAAACACCGTGCCTGCGTTTTGCCCCATTTTACCCAACACCGGCCAGTTTTTAATCTCTTGCTTGGCGATAAAGCTGCTCGGATACACCGCGCTCATGGCAAAAATATCCAGCCAAGACACATGATTTGCCGCCACCAAAGCACCATTCACATTATCAGCGGGCGGCGTGCCGATTTCCAATTCGATATCCAAGGCTTCCAGCGCGCCTTTGCCCAGCGTAATGACCGCATGATCTCGTTCGGCAGGGTTGCCGGCATCGATACGGCGCAAATGCTTTCCGGTTCGGAACAGCCATCCCGCCAGGCGGAACAACCTGCCCAAACGGGTAAAAAACGGTGCTTTTCGTGAGTGCATAACTGTTTTTCTTTTCGTCTTAAATGTGTATCAAATCATAGTAATAAAGTTTTCAGACGACCTGAATTATTGAAGGGGTCGTCTGAAAACAGGTTCAAACATTATTTCTGGCAGTTCGGACAATAAAACGTCCCGCGCTGCCCCAGAACTTCCTTCTGTACCAAACCGCCGCAACGGACGCAGGGTTCGTTGTGTCTGCCGTACACCGTATATTCCTGCTGGAAATAGCCGCTTTTACCGTCGCTGTTAACGAAGTCGCGCAACGTGCTGCCGCCGGTTTCAATCGCGCGCTGCAACACCGCTTTAATCGTTTCCACCAAGACGGCGCATTCTTTTTTCTTAACCTTGTCCGCAGGACGGTGTGGCGATATGCCCGATTTAAACAGGCTTTCGTTCGCATAAATATTGCCCACGCCGACCACGACGGCATTGTCCATCAGAGCCAGTTTGACCGCGCGTTTTTGCGTTTTGAGCTTTTGATACAGATAATCGGCGGAAAAGTCGTCTGAAAGCGGCTCAGGGCCTAGTTTTTCAAGAAGCGGATGATGTTCCGCAATGCCTTCATACCACAAAATCGCGCCGAACTTACGCGGGTCGTGATAGCGCAACACCGTTCCGTCCGCAAACACAATGTCCGCATGGTCGTGTTTGTCGGGATGGTCAATCCGCGCATCGCCGTCCGTAAAAATCCGCAGACTGCCCGACATGCCCAAATGAATCAACAAAATACCCGTTGCAAAACCTATAACCAAATATTTCGCCCGCCGACGGCAGCTCAACACCTCCTGCCCTGCCAAAAGCTCCGCCAACTGCGGATTGACCTGCCAGCGCAGCTTGGTTTGGCGCAACACGACATCCGCCACCTTTTTACCTTGAATATGCGGGCTGATACCGCGCAACGTCGTTTCCACTTCAGGCAATTCCGGCATTTTTCTTTATCCTCAAGCTAATACAATCAACATCGCCTTTTTCAGACGACCTAAGATTCTACCGATACCAAAGCGGCCTGACAATTTGCAACCAAACGGCTTTACAGGCAGAAAGCAGCAAATTCAAGGCAGGATGACAAATATAGAAGAGGCTATTTTTATGGAGTCAAACCTACCGTTTTCAAATATAGTGGATTAACTTTAAACCAGTACGGCGTTGCCTCGCCTTGCCGTACTATTTGTACTGTCTGCGGCTTCGTCGCCTTGTCCTGATTTAAATTTAATCCACTATATTCAGCCTCGAAAGGTCGTCTGAAAACCAGTCATGCCGGTTTTACCAATGCCGCATTTCTCAATCCGAAATCCGCGCCGCACCCAAAGCCACCGTCTGCGTTCCCAATATTTTTTCAAACTCCGGCAACGGCGTAACCCCCGCCATACGCTTGACCAAAACCAAGCCGTACACCGCCGCGCACTGCGGCCACCACCTGTCCCCCGCCTTCTCCATAAAACGCCAAAACCGCAGCCCCTTTTGCGAATTCACAGCAGGCAGGTACACCATAAACTTTCCGAATTCCACCTCAAAATCCAAATCCGCCAACTGCTGCCTCAAAGCGGACAAAGTCAGGCAATGCTCCTTTTTAGGCAAGCGCGTTCCATCAAACCACCTGCTGAAAAACCACAAAGATTTCGGATTAAATCCCGTCAAAACCAACCGCCCTTCAGGTTTCAACACCCTGGACGCTTCATGCAGCACTTGCGTCAGCGCGGCAGTTTCATGACTGTGCGGCATCAGCAGCACATCAATAGAATGGCTCTCCCAAGCCATAGCGTCCGCCGCCATCAATACATCACGCGGCACGGCAACCACGTTTTCAGACGACCTCAGCCATTCGCCACCTTGTTGGACGACGGTCTGAACACCGCAAGGCGCAAACCGCTCCAAGTAATGCCCAAAAAACTGCTTTTCCCGCTCCGCCGTATAGCGGCCGATAATAGTCCGTTCAAACCATTCTTCCATCACCCTGCCCTTTCAAAATGCTGCACCCCGCATTATAACGGCATGCTGCGGCAGACCAAACCGCCCTCTCCTGTTTTACACTTTGGAAAGACAGAAAAAGGTCGTCTGAAAAGATTGAACTGCACCCCAAAAGTTGGACATCCCCTCCAACTCACAAGGTGCAGTTTTTTTATGAGCAAATATACATTACA